>NZ_JAMBDT010000043.1:0-38450 GCF_025143765.1 Gordonia sp. p3-SID1431 | reverse complement strand
AAACACCGCACCCTCTACAACGAACACACCGCCTGGAACCACCGCGCCAACCTCGCCGCTTGACACCTTGCACCCCTGGGATGTCTTCGTGGCTCGTCGCTGGCGCTCCTCGCACCTCAGGGAGCGGAGGGAGGGGGTCGCTTGCACCCCACAGACCAGCGGTTTGGTGGTTCCTCGGATTAGGGTGCAGAGGGGTCAGGTCGGCCCCGATCGACTCAGCGCAGTGTCGCCAGGTTCGAGATCGACTTGTGCACATCGGATTCCAGGATCTTGGCGACGAGCCTGCCGACCGAGCCGTTGAGCAGACCGCCGGACAACTCGGCCGACAGATCGAAGTGCGAACCGTCGGCGATCTCGTCGACCTTCATCGCCAGATCGATGTTCACCCCGCCGCGGCCGGTTCCCGAGAGCGCGATGAGCCGCGGCTCGTCGTAGTCGGTGACGGTCCAGTGGATGACGTTGCGGAAGCCCTTGACCTTGATGAGGGAGGAGATGGTGGTGCCCTCGGCGATCGTGTCGGGGACCGGCGAGCGCCACCCGCCGAAGATGGTCATCCACTCGTCGAAGCGCGAGAGGTTGCTGGCGAGCGCCCATGCTGCGCTCGGTTCGAGGTCGGAGTCGATGCCGACGGAGACTGTGGCCACGGAACTGCTCCCATCGCGGAAGGTGGTGTGCACACCGGAGGTGACTTCCCGGTGGCTCGCGTACTCGGGTGATGGCATTCGGGTCGTGACCCCCGAATGTACGCGAAGGTCGGCGCCACAGCGCGATGGCCGGGGGTCTCGTCGGGCTGGGCGATCTACTCAGCGGCCGCCGTCGGCCCTGGTCGGGCGGCGTCGAGGAGGGCCTCGGTCAGGGCCTCCACACAGAGCGTCCGCTGCCACGTGCGGGCGCCGGCGGCGGTCAGATGTGCATCGAGCGCCTCGGTCGTGATCGGTTCCGGCAACCCGTCCCAGCACAGCTGTCGCACCACGTCGGGTGCGAGGAGGTTCTCCACCGGCAGGGTGTGGTCTTCGGCGATCTGTTTGAGCACCGGCCGGACCGCCTGCAGCCGCGCCGCGGCCTCCGGGTTGCGCTGATCCCACCGGCTGACCGGGGGCAGGCCCGGTCCGGTCGACTTCCGCGAGGGCAGCTTGCTGTCGGGGATCTCGCGCGCCCGCTGCAGCGCGGACATCCAGATCCCGGCCTGACGGCGCTGACGCGGGCCGCCGAAGACCGGCAGCTTGGTGAGTTCGGCGATGGACTGGGGGTTCACGGTAGCGGCGTTGACGATGGCGGTGTCGGGCAGGACACGTCCGGGCGCGACATCCCGACGCTGCGCCAGTTCCTCACGCGCGGTCCACAATTCGCGGACCGCGGCGAGGGCGCGGGTGGACTTCACGGTGTGCACGTTCGACGTCTTGCGCCACCGGTCGGTGCGCGGCGGTGCCGGTGGCCGACCCAGGACGTACGCGAATTCCTCTCGCGCCCAGCCGTCCTTGCCCGCCTCTGCGAGTGCGGCGTCCATGGCGTCGCGCAATTCGACGAGGACCTCGACGTCGAGCGCGGCGTAGTTCAGCCATTCGTCGGGCAGCGGGCGGCGCGACCAGTCGGCGGCGCCGTGTCCCTTGAGGAGTCCCAGCCCGAGGAACTCCGCCACCATCGCGGCGAGGTTGACCTTCGCCAGGCCCAGGAGGCGTCCGGCCAGCTCGGTGTCGTACAGCTCGACGCACTCGAAACCGAGTTCGCGGAGGCACGGGAGGTCCTGATCGGCCGCGTGCAGCACCCATTCCGGTCCGCGCATCGCGTCGATGACGGGCGCCAGCGCGCCGGGATCACCGATCGGGTCCAGCAGGAAGCTCCCCGATCCGCGTCGTTTGATCTGGATCAGATAGGCGCGTTGCGAGTACCGGTAGCCCGACGCGCGTTCGGTGTCGACGGCGATCGGCCCGTCGCCGGCTGCCAGAGCGGCTGCCGCGTCGGCGAATTCGCTGGCGGTCGCCAGTACCGGGGGCACGCCGTCGGCCGGCCGGAGCAACGGGGTGACCTCCGACGCGGGGTCCGGCTCGATCGGGTTCTCGGCCGCATCCCCGGGGGTGGAGTCGTTCACGTCGCGCCGAGTTCGGTGACCCCGACCGGGGGGAGGCCGGCGGCGGAGGCGAGCACGTCGCAGAACGCCTCGAGGTGGTTGTTCAGGCCGTCCGAGCTCAGGGCGGTCCACGAGGCGCGCACCTCGAGCTGATGTGCGCGCGGAGGTCCGGCGATGTCGCCGTACCGGACCGACGTAGTGGAGGTGACGGTGCCGCCGAGCGCGGTCACCTCGACGCGGTGGGCGGAACCGTCGGGTGTGGCGGTCGCACCCACCGGGACGCCGAGGGCGTCGCTGAGCCAGCTCCAGGCCACCTCGGGCAGCAGCGGATCCATGGCCAGGGCGGCCTCCACCTCCGCCTGGAGGAACGCGACGAGGCGCATGGTGCCGTTCCACGCGTCCTGTCCGGCGGGATCGAACAGCAGGATGAGGCGCCCGAAGGCGCTTCCCTGCGAATCCGTGGGCACGACGTCGAGGTCCTCGGGCGGGCGCACCTCGGCGCCGACGGCGTAGCTGTACGGCGCCAGGCGCTGCGGCGGGCGGATGGGCCCGACCTCGATCTCGCGGCGCACCCGGGCAGCATGCAGCGACTCCACCGCCGCGCGGAAATCAGCAGGCTCGTCCGGAGCTCCCGAAGAGGTCACCGTTCGACCGTAGGGCTGGGGTGCCCGGCCACGGCGGAGGCGCGCCGAGGACCACCCGTGCGCAGATCGAGGGGCATGGCAGAGTAAGCGGTGATGTCGAACGCAACTGGTACCCGGGTCCATAGGTCGAACCTGCCGCTCGTCGCCGCGGCCACCGGCGCGACCCCGTCACGCCGTCCGGTGTGGTTCATGCGGCAAGCGGGCCGCTCGCTGCCCGAATACCGGGCCATCCGCGCCGATCACGGCATGCTGGCATCCTGCTTCGACGCCGAACTGGTCTGCGAGATCACCATGCAGCCCGTCCGCCGGCACGACGTCGACGCGGCGATCCTGTTCTCCGACATCGTGGTGCCGCTCAAGGCCGCCGGCATCGACCTCGACATCGTCGCGGGCACCGGGCCGGTGATCGCCGAGCCGGTGCGCTCGCCCGACGCGGTGTCGCGCATCCCGCGGCTGGAACCGGCAGCGGTCGGCTCGATCGCGCGGGCCATCGAACTGCTGCTCGGCGAGCTGGGGGACCAGGTGGCGCTGATCGGCTTCGCCGGAGCGCCGTTCACCCTGGCCTCGTACCTCATCGAGGGCGGCCCGAGCCGCAACTACGAGCGGACCAAGGCGATGATGCACGGCGACCCGGAGACGTGGGCCGAGCTGATGGCGCGCCTCGCCGACATCACCATCGCGTTCCTGCGTGTCCAACTGGAGGCCGGAGTCGACGCGATCCAGCTCTTCGACTCGTGGGCGGGCATGCTGTCGGCCGCCGACTACCAGCGTTTCGTCGCACCGCACAGCGCTCGTGTCCTGGCGGAGGTCGCCGGGTACGGCGTCCCGCGCATCCACTTCGGCGTCGGCACCGGTGAGCTGCTCGCCCCGATGGCGCATGTCGGTGCCGATGTCATCGGCGTCGACTGGCGCGTGCCGCTCGAGGAGGCCGTGCGCCGGGTGGGCCCGGGCAAGGCCGTGCAGGGCAACCTCGATCCGACACTGCTGTTCGCCGGTCCCGACGTCGTCGACGCCGAGGTTCGCCGGGTGGTCGCCGACGGTGACCGGGCGATCGCCGCCGGGGCGGTCGGGCACATCTTCAACCTCGGACACGGCGTGCTGCCCGGCACCGACCCGGACGTGCTGACACGCGCCGTCGAAGTCATCCACAGCCTCTGATGTCCCCGCGGGTCCGAATCGCGATCGTCGGCGGCGGGATCTCCGGTCTGACCGCCGCCTACCGCCTTCGTCGTGCGCTCGGGCCCGACGCGCACCTCGACCTGCTCGAGGCCTCCGGACGGGTGGGCGGGGTCCTGCACACCACGACGGTGGGCGGTCGGACCGTCGACGTCGGGGCCGAGGCGTTCATCGTCCGGCGACCCGAGGCGCTCGAACTCGTCACCGAACTGGGCCTCGCCGACCGGATCGTCTCGCCGACGCCGCGCCGTCCCGCGGTGTGGTCGGGTAAGCGGTTGCATCCGTTGCCCAGTCCGGCGCTGATGGGCATCCCGGCCGGACCGGCCGTCGTCGACGGTCTCGCCGACCCCGAGGACGTCGACCGCATGTCCGGTGAACCCGACCGTCCGATGCGGTGGGAAGCCGGGACCGATCTGTCCGTCGGGCACCTGGTCGCCGACCGGTTCGGGCCCTCGGTGGTGGCGCGCAGCGTCGACCCGATGCTCGGCGGTGTGTACTCCAGTCTCGCCGGCGACATCGGGGTCCGCGAGGCGCTACCGGCGCTGGCCACGCGCCTCGACGCGGGCGCGCCGTCGCTCACCGCTGCCGTCAACGACCTCATCGCCGCGGGGGCCGGGGTCTCGGGTCCGGTCTTCGGCGCCCTCGTGGGCGGATACACGGTCCTCCTCGACGCCCTGCGGGCCGCGGCCGGCGTCGAACCCGAGATCTCGTGTCCGGTCACCGATGTCACTCCGTCGGGGGCCGGGTGGGTGCTCGACTTCGGTAAGCCTCGCGACCCGCGACCGTACGACGCCGTGCTCCTGGCCGTGCCGGCCTGGCGGGCGGGGGAGCTACTGGGTCGGTCCGCGCCGGACCTGTCTGCGCCGTTGCGCGCGGTCCGGGGCGCCTCGTCGGTGGTGGTGTCGATCGCGCTCGCGCCGGGGACCGAGCTGCCCGATCACTCCGGTGTGCTGGTGGGGACCGGAGAAGGATTGCGCGCCAAGGCTTTCACGTACAGCTCGCAGAAGTGGGCGCATCTGTCGGATGCGGACCGGCCGGTCTCGGTGCGGGCGTCGTTCGGGAGGTTCGGTGCGGTGGTACCGGATGAGACGACCGAACCCGGCGTCGACGACCGGCTGCGTCGTGAGGCACTCGAAGACCTCGACGAGGTGTGCCGCGCCGCCGGTGTCGCACCGGTGTCGTCGCGGGTCGTCGACGCATACGTCCAGCGTTGGGACGACGGACTGCCGGTGTATGCGCCCGGGCACCTCGCCGCGATGTCGCAGGTGCTGGCCGCGCGGCCGTCGCGTCTGGCCTTGGCCGGGTCGTCGTATGCCGGGGTCGGGGTGCCGGCCTGTATCGGCCGGGCCGGTCGCGCGGCGGCCGAACTGCTGGCGGATCTGACGTGACCCGACTCCGCTGACCTGCCTGGTCGCCGGGTGGGCGCCGGTGGCACGATGGCATCCATGAGCCGCTTGGATTACGCAGAACTCAACTCGACGATCCGCTACCTGATGTTCTCGGTGTTCGCGGTCCGCCCAGGTGAACTGGGTGCTGATCGCGATCAGGCCAAATCCGACGCCGCGGACTTCTTCAAGTCCCTCGAGGACACCGGCGTCGTCGTCCGCGGTGTCTACGACGTGTCGGGTCTGCGCGCCGACGCCGACTTCATGATCTGGTGGCACGCCGAGGACGTCGAGCCGATCCAGGCCGCCTACGCGAAGTTCCGTCGCGAGACCGTTCTGGGACGAGCGTGCAACGCGGTGTGGAGCAACGTCGCGCTGCACCGGCCCGCCGAGTTCAACAAGAGCCACATCCCGGCGTTCCTCGCGGGCGAGGACCCCGGCAACTACATCTGCGTGTACCCATTCGTGCGGTCCTACGAGTGGTACCTGCTGCCCGACGAGGAGCGGCGCAAGATGCTCGCCGACCACGGGAAGGCAGCGCGCGCGTACAAGGACGTCCGCGCCAACACGGTGTCGTCGTTCGCGCTGGGCGACTACGAGTGGCTGCTGGCCTTCGAGGCGCCCGAGCTGCACCGCATCGTCGATCTCATGCGTGATCTGCGCGCCACGGAGGCGCGGATGCACGTCCGCGAGGAGACGCCGTTCTTCACCGGCCCGCGGGTCGAGGTGCCGGCGCTGATCGACGCCCTGCCCTGAGCACGGGACCGGCCGCTACTCGGCCGGTTCCAGCGTCAGGCTGATGGAGTTGATGCAGTAGCGCAGGTCGGTGGGGGTGTCGTAGCCCTCACCGGCGAAGACGTGGCCGAGGTGGCTCTTGCAGTTCGCGCAGAGCACCTCGACGCGCCGCATGCCCAACGAGTTGTCCTCGACCTCGATGATCTTGTCGCCGGCGAGCGGGGAGAAGAACGACGGCCAGCCGCAGTGCGATTCGAACTTCTGCTCGCTACGGAACAGCTCGGTGTTGCAGGCGCGGCACCGGTAGATGCCGACCGTCTTGGTGTCGGTGTACTCACCGGTGAACGGCGCCTCGGTGCCCGCCTGGCGGAGGACACGGTACTCGGCCGGGGTCAGGCGCTGGCGCCACTGCTCGTCGGTGAGTTCGGCGAGATTCTCGGCGTCGGTCGACGGGGTGCTGTCGGTCATGTCCTCCACGGTAGCGCGCCCGGCAGGATCGACTGTGTCAGCGCTGTTTCGACAGGCCTACGGTCTCGTTCTCGGTGGCACCGGTCTCGGCGGCGGGGATGCGTGGCGCGTCGGTCTCCGAGCGGACCGGCGGCACCATGCCGGCCACCCCGTCGGACCGCATGTCGAGGTAGCGGAACAGCAGCGAGCAGAACACCGCGATCATCAGGAGTGACCAACCCCAGGTGACCTTGTTGTACTCGACCATCCATCCGAACGCCGTCCAGCGGTCGGAGTAGAAACCGTCGAAGGTCATGCACCCGTAGACACCGAGCCAGGCGGGCCAGTTGCGCATCGGCGATCCGGGCAGCAGCACCGTCATCAGGAGCGGGAACAGGAGCATCGAGTAGTAGCCCTGGCCGAGCGAACCGACGAGGAAGGTCGTGCACAGCAGCACCCCAGACGATGCCGTGATCCACAGCAGTTCGTTGGTCCTGCGGTAGTAGCGGTACAGGAACCACAGCGAGAACGCGGCCATCGCGACGAACGCGACGCGGAGCAGTAGTACCAGCCAGGGTGCGACGCCGAAGTACGCGCCGTTGCCGGCGATCGAACTGTTGTAGTAGTCGCGCGCCTCGCCGAGGTACGGGACGGTTCGGCTGATGAAGTCGTTCGCGTCGACCGACAGGGGCCAGGCGACGATCGTCAGGACGACCGGAACCACGATGGCGAGCGCGAACACCCGCCACTGCCGGTTGAGCAGCGGAAGCAGCATCAGCGGCGCCAGTACCGGTTTCACCGCGAGGGTGAGGCCCATCGGCACGCCCGCCCACCAGTCGTGCCGGCTGAGCATCAGCATCAGGAAGGCGAGGAGGCCGAGGAGCACGAACGAGTTGAAGTTCGTGAAGATCAGTGTGTGCGAGACGGTTTCGGTGCTGAAGAAGAAGAACAGGACCGTCGGCATGACCCACGAGTTGACCGCGAACCCGAACATGCGGGTGAGCAGGTAGGCGCAGATCAGCAGCGCGATGACGCTCGCCGCGATGAAGGCCCAGCGGGCGCGCTCGTAGTCGATGACGGCGACCGGCGCCATCAGCAGGGTGCCCGACGGCGGGTAGAGGTAGTGCGGGTCGACCGTGGCGTAGTTCTCGCCGTAGACCGGTAGGCCGTTGAGAAAGTTGTAGGCCGCGGCGTACACCGGTTTGAAGTCGTCGGTGCGGTCACCGTTGACCCCCAGGAACACCGAGCGGTGCACGACCATGAGCAGGCTGATCGGCCACAGGACCATCGGGATGATCCGCTGAGCACTCATCGGGGGATAGAGATACCTGTCGAGATTGGCCACCCGCGAACCGTACTACGCGCGCCGCCGAGCTCAGAACCGTGCGGCGTGGTCCGGGGACTCAGGTGGGGCAGCCCCGCTGGGTCGGACCCTGCAGCGGTGCCCGATCGACGTACTCCGCGACGACCTCGGCGGCGCACGCACTGCGTCCCAGGACCGAATACCCCAGGCCGTCCCAGGTGACGGTCACCGGCTCGGCCTCGGCGTTCATGAACAGCGGCACCAGGGCATTGGCTCCCTCGCCACCGTTGATCGGGTCGCGCGTCCCGTTGAGGATCAACGGGTCGGCGGGCAGCGACGTGGGTGGCCGGACCGGATTGCCCGACGCCCAGCCGTTGCACCGAACGAGTGACAGCGCACTGTTCGCGCCGGTGAGGGGGTTCTGCGTGGACCACGCGTCCACCAGACCCGGCACCTCGTTCTGTCCGACCGGGCCGGTCACGTCGTTGCAGCGGGACACCAGGGCGCCGTCGGGGAGCCGCAGGGTCGCGGCGCGATCGGCGAGCCGGACCAGCGCTGCGGTCTGGCCGCGGTCGGCCGCTGCGATGGCATCTGCGAGGTCGAGCAACGATTGCGGGCGGTCCGGCGCCAGGGCCAGGGTCGTGGTGATCGCCTCGAGCGCGGCCGTGTCGGAGAGCGACTCGAGGTCGCCCGCCCGTGCCTTGCCCAGCATGCGGGTCATCGTCGCGACCCCGTTGGACCCGAGCGCGCAGCCCGGTAACGCCGAGCACCGCTGTGCGAAGCCCTGGAGCGCCACCTGGACGCCCCGCGCCTGGGACTGTGCGCGATCCCGGGCGTTCGCGCCGAACGGGGTCGGGGTGTCGAGGATGATCCGCCCGGCACGTCCGCCGTACAGGGACGCGTAGGTGAGCACGACGTCGGAACCCTCACCGGTGCCGATGAGCCCCAGATGTTCGACGCCCCAGCGCTGCCGCAGGGACTCGAGGTCCGCGGCGGCGTTCGCGGCCCCGAAACTCAGTTGGTAGGGGGTGAGCGTCTCCGTGCACCCGTCCGAGGCCGATGACGCGGCCGTGGACAGGCGCGAGATCCGCGCGTCCGTCGTCGTGGCGCGGTCGACGAGGCCGTTGTTGGCGATCGTCGTGCGTTCCAGTCGGGTCATGCAGTCGATGTCGCTGCTGAGAGGGATGCCGCGGTGGTCGACCGCGACCACGGGGTGCGAGGAGAGGAACGCCCGGCCCGGGCCGGCGGTCATCACCATCAGCGTCCGCGACGACGGCAGATCGGAACCGGAGGTGAGGACGAGCGGCGCGGCGTCGGGTGGGGTGTCCGCGATCCGGGCGCGCGTCACCGCGATCGACACGACCTCGCCGTCGGGCTGGTCGCGGTCGATGGGCGAGTCGTATTCGGCGCATTCGATCGTCACGCTTTCCGGACGGGGCACCCCGTATCGTTCGCTCGTCTCGGCGGCGCACTCGCTCCACTCGAGATCGGTCTTCGGTACCGCGAGCGCGGGGGCGGGGGGAGCGGTCGACGACGACGGTGCCGGTCCCTCCTGACCGCCGCCGCCCGGGATCAGGTCGGGGCCACGGTCGGGACCGACGGCACAAGAGGACAGGACGATCGCCGCGATCACGCCGGCGACCACACCCGCGAGAGCCCTCGGGCGGGAGTTCGGTGCTGCGCCGACGGCCGGGGTGTGCGCTCTTGGCATGTCCGCGAGCGTAGTCAACGAATCCGCGAGGACGCTCGAGCCGGGTGTCGGTTGAGTCCCGGACCGGGAGCGGACAGCTCACCGGGTGGACGGGCGGCCGTCGCGGACCCAGCGGGTGAACACGAACCCGTCGTCATCGGTCATGATCGACGCCGGGTGCAGTGCGCGCAGGACCGCCGCCCCCTCGTCGGTGACCGCGATGCGGCCGGCGATCCCGCCGACGAGGTGCGGGCTCGTGGTCAGACACAGCTCGTCCACGGCATCGGCTGCCACGAGCGAACCGAGCAGACTCGGACCGCCCTCGCAGAGCACCCGGGACCATCCGCGAACACCGCAGTGCTCCAGGATGGCCGCGGTCGACACGGCGTCGTCGCCGCAGTCCACCAGCGTCGCGCCGGCATCGAGCAGAGCCCGCCGGCGATCGGCGGGCGCGCTCGAACAGGTGAGGACGACGGTGTTCTCGTGGGACACGGGCTCGAAGTCGGGCGGTATCGACAGCGACCGGGACACGAGCGCGAGTGCCGGGGCGGGCGCCTGCCCCAGCGATCGCCGGACTGCGGCGAGGGCGTCGTCGGGTGCGGGTTGCCCATATCCCTCGGTGGTCGCCGTGCCCGCACCCACGAGGACGACGTCGGCGAGCCCTCGCAGCACGCGGAACACGGCTTTGTCGCCGGGACCGCCGAGACCGCCGGACTTGCCGTCGACGGTGACCGCACCGTCGATCGACGACACCATGTTCGCCCGCACGAACGGCGCGCCGTCGTCCGGATCCGTGGACGATCGAGGGGGGTACGAGTAGAGCTCGGCCAGCCGGACCAGCTCGTCCTCGGATGTGACCTGGGTCGCTTTCTGCAGGTGGAACATGCGTTCATCATTCCGCGCCTGGCTACTCTCCACACATGGTGGCCCGACTCTGCGATCGCAACCCTGCGACCTCGCCCGACGCACTCATCGACGAGATGGTGCCCCCGTCGACCTTCGACGACGTGAGCTTCGACTCCTACATCCCCGACCCCAACGAGCCGTCGCAGGCCGAGGCGGTGGCCAAGGCGCGCGACTTCGTGGCGCGGGCGTCGAAGGCGCGCTCGGGCAAGAAGGGCCTGTTCTCCCGGAAGGCGCCGTCCCAGGGCGTCGGTCTGTATCTCGACGGCGGCTTCGGCGTCGGCAAGACCCACCTGCTGGCGTCGATCTACCACTCGATGCCCGCACCGAAGTCGTTCGCCACGTTCGTCGAGGTCACACACGTGGTCGGCGCGCTGGGCTTCGTGAATGCCGTCGAGCGGCTCTCACAGCACACGGTGCTGTGTATCGACGAGTTCGAACTCGACGACCCGGGCGACACGATGCTCGTCTCCCGGCTGCTGACCGAACTCACCGCCAAGGGCGTGTCGATCGTCGCCACCTCCAACACGCTCCCCGGCCAGCTGGGCGAGGGCCGGTTCGCCGCCCAGGACTTCCTACGGGAGATCCGCAAGCTGTCCTCGGTGTTCGAGACGATCCGCGTCGACGGTCCCGATTATCGTCACCGCGATCTGCCGCCGGCGCCGGAGCCGCGCAGCGAGTCCGAACTGACCGAGATCGCCGAGTCCACCGACGGCGCGACCCTCGACGACTTCGACGCACTGTGCGACCACCTCAGCACCCTGCACCCGTCGAAGTACAAGGACCTCGTCGACGGCGTCTCCCTGGTCTGCATCTCTGGGGTGCACCCGGCCGAGGACCAGTCGGTCGCCCTGCGCCTGGTGGTGCTCGCCGACCGTCTCTACGACGCCCACATCCCGGTGACCGTCTCGGGCGCGAAGCTCGACGAGATCTTCACCGAGGAGATGCTCGCCGGCGGTTACCGCAAGAAGTACCTACGCGCCACGTCGCGCCTGCTGGCTCTCTCGCGGTTCGCGGAGTCGGCGGCCTGATCTCCGTACAAACCCACCTCTTCTCCGTAAACCCACCCGATCCGAGCGCGGTGGGTTTACCGAAAAGGGGTGGGTTTGCGGGTGGGCGCGACTGAGCCCGCCGGTTCACAGCCGCTGCGTGAACACGTAGTCGTGCTCGATGCTGTCCCCGAGGGTGAAGGTCTTCACGCCGGCGCGTTCGAAACCCATCTTCGTGTAGAACCGCTGGGCCCGGACGTTGAGCTGGTTCACGCCCAACCACACCAGAGCACTGCCGTGCGACCGTGCGCGATCGAGCGCGGCACCCATGAGCAGGTGCGACGGAGTCGTCGCGCCCTGCCGCGAATGATGGTCGCGCAGCACGTACATCTTCGAGATCTCGCTCACCGGACGCTCGGTCACGACCGCACACACGTCGGGGTGCGTCGGGTCGCGATGCATCACCAGCGCGTACCCGAGGATCGGTCCGCCGACACCGTCGCGCGCGACCAGGACGTCCGCAGTCGGATCGGCGATGTGATCACGAAAGTTGTTCTCCCGCAGATTGTCGGCGACGAAATTCTCGATGTCGGCCGGTGCGGCGTGCGGCGGGCACGCGAGCGGGAACGTGATGGCGGCGACCTCGGCGACTCCCGCCGCCGCTGCGGGGTCGGTCACGACCTCGACGGTGACATCGGCGAGGTCGGCGGCACCGGGATCGGTCACGACAGCGGGCGAGCCGGATCGGCGGTCCAGGCGTTCATCGATCCGTCGTAGACCGCGACGTCGTCGCGTCCGAGGCTATGTAACGCGAAAGCCGCTGCGGTGGCGGCGATCCCGCCGCCGCAGTAGGTGACCGGGCGTACCGACGGATCGAGGGCGCCGGCGTCTGCGAACAGTTCGCGCAACTCCTCTAGCGGCCGGAGGCGCCCCGCGTCGTCGACCAGTTCGGCGAACGGCACGTTGACACTGCCGGGAATGTGGCCGCCCGCGAACGATTCCCGGTCGAGCGCGTTGACCAGCAGGACGGAGGACTCGCCGGTGGCGGCCGCGACCTCGTGGGTGGAGACGATCCGCTGGGGCCGGCGGCGCGGGGTGAACGAAGCCGGGGTGGTCGTGACCTCGCCGGTCTCGACCGGGAGGCCGGCCGCGGTCCAGGCGGCGTATCCGCCGTCGAGGACGAGTACGTCGTCGAAGCCCTCGAGTCCGAACTGCCACCACAGTCGCGTGGCCCAGATGCCGTTGGCGGTGTCGTACACGACGACGGTGGAGTCGTCGCCGATGCCGAGGCGGCCGACCGCATCGGCGAAACGCGCGGAGTCTGCTGCGGCGAACGGTGCCTCGCCGTCGGGGTCGCTGAGGTCGGTGATCTGATCGGCGAACACCGCGCCGGGCAGGTGCCCGGCCAGATAGGTCTCCCGACCGGAGGCGACGTGTGCGCCGTCGGCATCGAAGGTCAGATGGACGGTGGCGTCGACGATGCGGAGATTCTCCTCGCCGAGGCGGGCGGCGAGATCGGTGGCGGAGATGAGGGGCGTCATGACAGCCACGGTAGTCCCGTCAGTCGTCGAGGGGTTCTGTGACGAAATCGTCGAGGTCGACGCTGCGCGTCCGCGCCCAGTAGTCGACGATCCGCCATGGCAGGACGGCGACGACGCGTCCGTCGGGGTTGCGATACCAATTGGTCATCGCCGGATGCGTCCACACCATCTGCGCGTGGGCGCGGTCGACGGCGTCGTTGTATTCCTCGGTGACGTCACGCCGGACTTCCAGTGCGCCCAGCCGGTTCTCGATCATCGCGCGGAGAGCGTCGCAGACATAGCGCACCTGGTACTCGAGGATGCTGATGAAGCTGCCGCCGTGTCCCAGTGCGGTGTTCGGCCCGGTGAGGATGAACAGGTTGGGGAAGTCGGGTGCGGTGATCCCGAGGTAGGCGTACGCGTCGTGATCACCCCACGCCTCGACGGTGTTCTGTCCCATGCGTCCGACGATGTCCATGGGGTAGAGGTAGCGGTCGCTGTGGAATCCGGTGGCGAAGACGATGATGTCGAAGTCGTGGGCGGTGCCGGTGCCGTCGACGAGTCCATCGGAGGTGACCCGTTCGACGCCGTGCGGTACCAGCTCGACGTTCGGCCTGCGCAGCATGCGAAACCAGCCGTTGTCCAACAGCATCCGCTTCCCGAAGGGCGGATAGTCGGGCGTCGACAGGTCGATGAGGTCGTCGCGGTCACCCAGTTCGCTGCGCAGGTAGCGCAGGTAGAACTCGCGGTGACCGTGATTGACGGTGTTGATCGACGCGGTCGGCTCGGGCCAGTCCGGGTCGATGCGCAGGGTCGAGTGGACCTTGTCGTTGAAGATCCACGACAGTCGTGCGCGGTACCACTCCCGGTACCCGGGGAGGTTGTCCATCAGCCAGTGCACGTCGTCGCCGACCGGCGCGAAGTAGTCATCGTTCGGCGCGATCCACTGCGGCGAGCGCTGGAAGATCGTCAGCGATCCGACCCGATCGGCGATGGCCGGCCCGATCTGCATCGCGCTGGCACCGGACCCGACGATGGCGACCCGTTTGCCGGTGAGCGCGCCGGGCCCGTCGAGTTCGTCGGGCCACTGCGCGGAATGGAAGATCGGACCGGTGAAGTCGTCCATCCCCGGAAGCCCGGGAAGCTTGGGGCGGTTGAGGAGACCGACTGCGCTGATGAGGATCCGGGCGGTCAGGGTGTCCTGGTGGCCCTCGCGGTCACGGACGTGGACCGTCCAGCGCTGGGTCTCGGCGTCGTAGGCAGCCGAGAGGACCTCGGTGCCGAAGCGGACGCGGTCGCGCACCGCGTGCCGGTCGGCGAAGGCCTGCAGGTAGCCCTGCACCTCGTCGCGCTTGCCGAAGTGCGTGGACCACGGGTGGTCGAAGGACGAGATCGAGTACAGGTAGCTCGGCGTGTCCACGCCGGCGCCGGGGTAGCGGTTCTCGTACCACGAGCCGCCGACCTCGTCGTTCTTCTCCAGCACGGTGTGCTCGACGCCGGCTTCGGCGAGTTGTGCGGAGATCAGCATGCCGGCCACACCGGCGCCGATGACCAATGCGTCCATCGACGTGGCGAGATCGTCGGGCAACGCCGGCAGATGTGTGTCCCGGAGGTCGCCGCGGACGATCTCGGTCATCATCGGCGCGAATTCCGGGGCCACCTGCTCGCCCGCGGTGAACGACATCAACGATGCGACGAGTGCCTCGTCGGCCGGCTTCCGCGCGGGCCGGCCGTGGTCGTACCAGTCCTCGAGGGCGTCGACGACCGCCGCGCGGATCTCCTGCTGGACGTCCTCTCCGAGCCCGCCCGAGGAGTTGTCGTCCATGCCTCGGCTCCGCGTCGGGCGGTATCGATCGGCCATCCACCGGTGGTCACCCGTCATCTCCACGAGGACCGCGAGCAGGGTCGGGATGTTGCCCGCCGCCACGAATCTCCGGATCTCCGCTGTGGTCGGGCGCGTCTCCGGACGCAGCGAAACAGATGTCATAACTAAAACTAACCACTGTTAGTAGTGCGACGTCAACACCGCCTTCAACTCCGTCTGACGGCTCTTGACGACCAAAGCCGGCTGTGTCACTGTGTCCTCAGTCATACTAACAACGGTTAGTGAGCACGGAGGATTGACATGGATCTCAGCGAGGCAATGCGCACGACGGGCACCTGCCGCTACTTCAGCGACCGTCCGGTGGAGGACGAGGTGCTGTACCGGGCGTTCGACGACGCGCGATTCGGCCCGCAGGGCGGCAACCGCCAACCCGTCCGTTGGGTCGTCGTCCGCGACGAGGTGACCAAGAAGGCTCTCGCCGACCTGTACCTGCCGTTCTGGGAGGGCTACTACGCCGCAGTCGTCGAGGGGTCGAAGAAGGTCGGCGCCATCCCCAAGACCGTGGAGAGCGCCAACTATTTTGCGCACCACCTCGCCGAGGTGCCCGCCCTGATCGTGGTGTGCGCCGAGATCGAGGGACTGCACCCGACCGACCACGAGCTCGGCAGGCTGAGCGTCGTCGGCGGTGCGTCGATCTACCCGAGCGTCCAGAACCTCACCCTCGCGCTTCGCCAGCAAGGCGTGGCCACTGCGCTGACGACCCTGCTGTGCGCGGCCGAGAACGAGGTGAAGGACCTCCTCGGCATCCCCGAGGGTTATCTCACCGCAGCCCACATCGCCGTCGGTTATCCGCGTGACGACTTCCCGCGCAAGCTGTCCCGGACTCCGGTCGAGGAGATCGCCTTCCTCGACCGCTTCGACAACCGGATGTTCGCGTGAGCGCCCCCGCCGTGAACCCCTCGACGCGCACTCTCTCTCCCGCACAGACCTCGATGCTGGGCCGGGCCACGATCGGTGACCAGCTGCGTCGCCTGGCCCGGTCCCAGGGTTCGACACCGGCGATCGTGGCCTACGACGCGCAGGGCGGCCGCACATCGACGTCGTACGCGGAGCTGAACACGATGGCCAACCGGGTCGCCCATGTGCTGCTCGACCTCGGCGTCGGGCGCGGGGATCGCGTTGCGGTGATGAGTCGTAACCGGGTCGAGACGGTCGCCACCTACTACGGCGCCCTCAAGGTCGGTGCCGCGTATTCCGGCGTCAGTCCCATGTTCCGGGAGGGCGAGGTCGCCCAGCAGCTCCGGCACCTGGAACCGGCGGTGCTCGTCGTCGAGCAGCCGCTGTCCGCGTTGGCCGGCCCCATCGCGGACGGTCTGGGTATCTCGGTTCTCGTCGTCGGCGACGACGAGGCGAACTCGTGGAACTCGTTCGACGAGTCCGTCGCGGCGGCTGACGATTCCGAACCCGACTGCGAGGTCGACGAACACGACCTCGCGATGATCGTCTACACCAGTGGCACCGAGTCGACGCCGAAGGGCGTCGAGATCGCCCATCGGAACTACCTCATCTCCACCTCGCCGGCGTACACGTGGGGGCTGCGCTGCCGCAACGACGACGTGTGGCTCTACGTGATGCCGTTCCACACGATCGCCGGGATCGGCTCGCTGACCTCGTTGACGCTGCTGGGCGCCACCCTGGTGCTGCCCGCCGCGGTCGACCCGGCGACGGCGTTGCGGATGATCCGCGACGAGAAGATCTCGGTGCTGGCCCAGACGCCGACCTTCTTCATCGCGCTCGCCAACCACCCCGACTTCGGGGCCGACACCGTCGGTTCGGTGCGCCGCTGCCTGACCTACGGCGGTCAGGTGTCGCCGCACGCGGTCGACGCGTGGGCCGCGGCGACCCCGGAATCGGTCTGGGGTACCTACTGGGGACAGTCCGAACTCACCCAGCTCGGCTCCGTCGGCTGGTTCCGGCGGCTCGAGGACGTGCCGGACCAGGACCCGACCTGGATCGGCAAACCGGTCGGGCACCTGGAGGTCCGGGTCGTCGACGCCGACGGCAACGACGCCGAAGAGGGCGAACTCCTCTGCCGCACACCGTCGGTCATGCTCGGCTACCACAAGGACCCCGAGCGCACCGCGCAGGTCTTCGAGGGTGGCTGGGTGCACACCGGTGACATCGTCCGCATCGATGCGGAGGGCAACCTGTTCTTCCGCGACCGGCGCAAGGACATGATCAAGACCGGCGGGTTCAACGTCGCATCGCAAGAGGTCGAGCGTGTCCTGCAGGCGCACCCCGACGTCGAGCGCGCCGCCGTCGTGGGGCTTCCGGACCCTTATTGGTCGGAGGCCGTCACCGGCTTCGTGGTCCTGCGCGCGGGTGCGGAGGTGAACGGCGACGACATCCGTGAGTACTGCCGCACCGACCTGGCAAAGTACAAGGTGCCCAAAGAGGTCCACGTCGTCGACGCACTGCCGACCGACGCCCAGGGCAAACTGCTCAAGCGCGAGTTGAGGAAGGCCTATGGAACCGGTCAGGGCTGAGGACGACGCCGTTTCGGCAGCCGACGATCAGCGGCAGCGAACAGATCGACGGCCACGCCGGCGCCGCGACGAGATCGTCGAGGCCGCCGCGGGATACTTCGCCGAACACGGATACTCCAACGCCGGGATGCGTGACATCGCGCAGGCGGTCGGCATGCGGGGCGCGAGCCTCTACAACCACTTCCAGTCCAAGGAGGAGATCCTCTACGCGATCGCCCTGCGGATGACCGAGGATCCGCAGCAGGACCTGTTGCTGCTCGACGGCGAAGGCGGTCCCGTCGAGCGGTTGACCAACCTGATCGAGGCGCATGTCCGGCGGTTGGCGCGACACCGGGTGGAACACCTTGTCGCCCTTCGGGAATTGTCGGCGCTGACACCCGAGCACCGACGGGTGGTCACCGACTATCGGAAGTACTACCAGCGTCGAATTCGCGATGTGATCGCCGCCGGCGCCCGACTGGGGCTGTTCGAGGTCCGCGACCCACACCAGTCGGCGATCGCGGTGCTGGACCTGATGAACGGGATCAGCTGGTGGCTGAACGACTCTCACGATGTCGACCAGTTGGTCCGCGACTACGTCGACTTCACTATCGGTGGCGTTCTCCACCATAGTCCGACGTCGTGAGCGGACCACTCGCCGGCGTGCGGGTGGTCGAGATGCCCGGACTCGGGCCGACCCCGCACGCCTGCATGCTGCTCGCCGACCTCGGCGCCGACGTCATCCGGATCCGGCGGCCCGGCCCCGATCTGCCCGGGCCCGACGGTATCCCGGATGCCGACGCCGGTCTGTACCGGTCGCGACGCACGGTCGACGCCGACGTCAAGGACCCCGACGACGTGGCCCGCATCCGAGAGCTGATCCGGCGCGCCGACATCGTCGTGGAGGGCTTCCGTCCGGGCGTGATGGAACGCCTCGGCCTGGGTCCCGAGATCTGCTCCGACGCACCGCAACTCATCTACGCGCGCATGACCGGGTGGGGTCAGGACGGGGATCGTGCCGCGAGCGCCGGACATGACATCAACTACCTGGCGGTCACCGGCGTGCTCGAGGCGATGGGTCCGGCCGGCGCCCCGCCGGTGCCACCGCTCTCGCTCGTCGGCGACTTCGGCGGGGGATCGATGCTGCTCGTCGTCGGCGTGCTGGCCGCTCTGCACGACCGCGCGCGGACCGGCCGGGGCCAGGTCATCGATGCCGCCATGGTCGACGGTGCCGGACTGCTCGGCGCGCTGCAGTGGTCGTGGAAGGCCGCCGGACGCTGGGGTTCTCGGGACCAGGGCAATCTGCTCGACGGCTCGGCGCCGTTCTACGCGACGTACCGGTGCGCCGACGACAAGTTCGTCGCCGTTGGCGCGCTCGAGGAGAAGTTCTGGCGGAACCTGATCGACACCCTCGGCATCGGCGACCTGCCCGACCGGTGGGACCGTGCCGCGTGGCCGGTGATCAGCGCGGCACTGCAAGCCCGCTTCGGGTCGCGTACGCGCGACGAGTGGGGGAGTGTGTTCGACGGTGTGGACGCCTGCGTGACACCGGTTCTCGACTTCGACGAGGCCGCCGCAGACCCGGTCGCGGTGCAACGCGGTTCTTTCGTGCGCGTCGACGACGCAATCGCCCCCGCACCGGCACCGCGGTTCTCGCGGACCGTGTTGCCGGCTCCCTCCGCGCCGTCGGCGGCGTCTTTGGGGGAAATCGTCGGCGAGTGGTCGGCGGGCAACTGAAAGGCCGATGAGCCAACGAAAAACCCCCGGAGCGATCCGGGGGTTTTGTCGTGGTGCGCGATACAAGGATTGAACTTGTGACCTCTTCCGTGTCAGGGAAGCGCTCTCCCACTGAGCTAATCGCGCGGGTATAAAATTGTGCAGCGGTGGAGGTGGCGACGGGAATCGAACCCGTGTACACGGCTTTGCAGGCCGTTGCCTCACCACTCGGCCACACCACCAGATGCGAGTCGACTCGCGCCGAGCGGATGACGGGATTCGAACCCGCGACCCTCACCTTGGCAAGGTGATGCGCTACCAGCTGCGCTACATCCGCATGCCCACGAGCGATCTTGTGGATCGTGCTGCTCGCGGTGCGAAGAGAAACTTACGCGATGGTTTCCGAACTATCCAAATCGCCTGGTCAGGGGCGTGGCCGCGAGTGAATCCCCAGCGTGTGATTCGCTCCCGTGCCGTGTAGGGGCGCTTGTGACGTGGCCCACCGCGGTGATTTGGGACTTCTGCGCAACCCGTGTAATCTTCTGCCTCGTGCACAGGCGCCCCCGGCACTGACCGAAGGCGCCCGACACGGTCCCGTGGCTCAGTGGAAGAGCGTCCCGTTCACACCGGGAAGGTCGCTGGTTCGATCCCAGCCGGGACCACCACAGTCCCACAAGCCCCGCCGACATCGGCGGGGCCTTTTTTCGTTCGACCTCACCCGCTCGTCTCGCCGGAACCCGGGGTTCGGTCGATCGGATGAACAACGCATCTACCTCCGGTTTTGCCGTCATGCAATGTATACGATGCGGCGGCAGATGTGGCGATGAGTGCTCACAGCTGCAGTCGGACGCTTGGAGAGTGACATGACCAGACGCTGTGACTGGCTCGGCGGACTTGCAGTGCTCGCGTCGGCCGCCGTCATCGCGCTCGGTGCCGGTGACGCCTCGGCAGCGCCCGGCGACTACCTCGCTGTTCTGGAGTCGCGCGGGATCTACACGACAACTCCTGGAGCGACGTCGTGCTTCGACTATCGCGACGACGACACCAGCGGTTGCAGCAGACGATTCACCACAGCCGACGATGCTCTTCATACCGGCTATTGGGTGTGCGATCAGTTGGACATCGGCCGTTCACCGTCTTCCATCGCCCACCAGATGTACACAGCGGATGGGCTGTTCCTCAGCAAGAAGAACTCCGCCATCGTCGTCGACGCCGCGCACAAGGAGCTTTGCGAATGAAGCGACTCATCATCGGAATCCTGGCCACGTTCGCTCTGGTCGCGGGACTGCTCGTGGGTGTCGGGCAGGCATCAGCCATCACGGTTGCCGAACAGGCCTTCGTCAACAAGGCGCGGACGCTGCCCACTGCTGCCTGGCCGAACAGTCGGTACACCACTGACGCGGAGATGGTGGCGGGAGGCTACCGAGCCTGCGGCGTCATGGACCGATACCGCGACACTCAGGTTGCCGAGCGGATTTTCTACAACCCTGACGGCAGCTACCAGCCCGCGCACACGCAGCGACTGTTCCTGGTCTACGCAGCCCAAGACCTATGCCCACGTCACGCCCATCGCTACGAGGAATCCACTTCGGCCCAACGCGAAGGCGGACCTTGCTTCGTGCACGAGTACGGCCTGGACTCCGCCGATGGCAAGCTCTACTGCTCTCCAGAAGGCGACGGCATCTGGCGCAGCCATGCGGTCTCGCGCGCACCCAAGGTTCGACTCGGCACACCCTGCCCGAAGCTCGGTGCTCGCGCGATGGTGTACCAAACCGACGGCATCGCCACGTGCCGACAGTCAAACAGCGCCGGTTTGCGATGGCAGTGGTAGGCGCTGCACCAGCGTTTCGTCTGTTCGGCATCCCCGGTCTGCGTCAGTACGGACCGCACCCCTGAACGAACACCGGCCGGTATGGCTGTCCCGCAACCGCATCGACGTCGTCGAGAGCCCGGGCCAGCACGACGACCGCGGCGTCCGCAGACCGCCGCTGCGGCGCGGCGAGGAGCGCGTAACCGTGTCGCATCGTCACCGTGGCGACGATGCGCGCCTGCCAGGCCGGCGCGTCGGCCGGCGGTGACTGGATGCCGTCGAGAACGCGGCAGGTCGACCGCTGGGCGAGCTCCTCACCGTCGTTCCCGGTCGAGAGATCGATGAGTATGTCGACCACTCGCCGCTGGTCGGGTCGTAGCGCAGAGTCGTCGGGGAGTGGCCAGGGGTCGAGCCGCGGGCGCACGACCTCGGACGGGGTCTCGAGTGCGATGTGGATCGGTGGAACCGGACCGTCGGCGGTGCTCGACGAGGTGTCGCGCGTCATCGCGACCGGCTCGATGCCTTCCCCGACGCATGCGACGGTCAGCGTCGATGATGCCGCGATGACCAGTACGACTCCGAGGGTTGCTCGTAGTGATGACATGGTGTCGTCCCCAAGGTGATCTCGTCACCCACCGAGGTCAACGGTAGTCCGGCACGGACTGTCGCGATCCGGCTGTCCACCGAACAACCGACCACGCCCCACGGCGTTGCGCGTGATGCAGCTCACAGACAGGGCGTACGCTCGCCGCGTGGCCGCGAAGACTGCCGTCAATCTGCCGGAGTCGTCTCGTCCTGTGCCCGCACGGATCTCGACGGCGGCGATCGTCGTGGCGGCCGTCGTCGCGGTCGGGGTGGTCGCCTGGCACATCGCGGCGTTCCCGATCACCAACCCGTTCTACGGGCTCTTCGAGAACGCCACTGATGCCCGCGTCTATCGCGCGGGCGCGGCCACCGTGCTCGACGCGGGTCCGCTGTACGACGCACCCGTCCTGTGGCGTCTGCACTTCACCTATCCGCCGTTCGCCGCGGTCGTGTTCGTCCCGCTGGCTCTGCTCACCGAGGCCGTCGCCAACATCGTCTGGTGGACAATCGGTTTCGCCGCGCTCACCGGCGTGATCGGGATGTGCCTTCGGAGCCTGCGCTACCGGCCGGACGGTCGCCTGATCATGTTTGCCGCCTTGCTCGCGATCTCGTCGACCGCCCTCGAACCCATCCGAACCACCATCTGGCTCGGACAGGTCAACCTCCTGGTGATGACCCTGATCCTCGTCGACCTGGTGTTCCTCTCGACGACCTCGCGGTGGCGCGGAGTCGCCATCGGCATCGCGGCCGGGATCAAACTGACACCGCTGTTCGCCGTCGTCTACCTGTTGGTGACCCGCCAGTGGCGCGCGGCAGCCACGGCGCTGGCGACGTTCGCGGCGACCGTGATGATCGGATTCCTCGCCGTCCCCGCCGACTCGTGGACCTACTGGACCCGCCACCTCACGGACACCGAACGCATCGGCCGGGCCGACTCGCCGGCCAATCAGTCGGTGCGCGGATTCGTGTCACAGATGCTGTCCAACTTCGACATCGGGCGGTTCGCCGAGCCCGCACCCGGCGGGCCCGTCTTCGTCGCGCCGACGTGGCTGTGGCTCCCGCTCGCGCTGGTCGTCGCCGCGCTCGGACTGCTCGCCGCGGTGGTTGCCCACCGCGACGGTCGCGACGTCCTCGCGGCCACGATCGTCGGGATGACGATGTGTGCGGTCTCACCCTTCGCGTGGGGACACCACTGGGTCTGGTGCGTGCCGCTGTTCGTCGTCGCGCTGGATCTGGCGATGCGGCAGGGGAGTACGGCTCGCTCGTGGTGGTATTGGCTCGCGCCGGCCGGCGTGGCGGCGCTGACGTTCACCTGGTGGCGGCACTGGTGGGACAGCGGGCCATACCTGACCTCCGACCATGCAATGGCGTTGGGGCTTTTCATGATGCCGCGAGACGGTGACGACTCCGTCGTGGGCGATCTGCTCGTCGTGCTGTACTCGGGCTGCTATCCGCTGCTTCTCGCGGTCACCGTGTCCGCGACTCTGATCGACGGCGCGCGGCGGAGGCGACGGCGCCGCTCGACCACCCTGCCGACGCCGGAGGCCCACACCTGCATCGCGTAGCCTGGACGTCACTTTCCAGGCTGAGACGGACACCGGGCCGAAGTGCGCAGCGGGCCGAATGAACGAGGTGGGAGACGATGCCGACACCGGGGGCGAGCGAGTCCGGAGTGAACGAGACGTCCACACCGAGCGGCGCGCGGACGTCGGCCGACGCGGACCGCGGGTCTCTCCGGCATCGCCTGCGCATCCGCGCACGCCATCGTCGCTACGTCGTGCGAAGCAACCCGAAGTGGCACGGCATGTACCGCATCGCGGTCGGGACCATCGGCACGATCGTCCTGCTGTGCGGAATCGTCGCGATCCCGTACCCGGGCCCGGGCTGGCTCATCGTGTTCCTCGGACTGGGCATCCTGGCGTCCGAGTTCGACTGGGCGCACCGGTTGCTGAAGTTCGCGCGGGCGAAATACGACGCCTGGATGGACTGGATCGGTCGGCAACACTGGTCGGTACAGGCCGTCTTCTGGCTCGCAACCTGTGCCATCGTCATCGCCACCCTGTGGGTTCTCGGCGCGCTCAACACCGTCGCCGGGTGGGTCGGCCTCGACTACGGCTGGCTGGCGAGTCCGATCTTCGGCTGATCTCCGACGCCGCAAGGTAGGGGTGCACTCCACGACGACCCGTCGCGGATACCATCAGAGTCGCAAACGTCCGACCCGGACGCGTCTTCGCGTGTCCGCCCCAACCCGAGGAGCGCCCCCGTGCCCGACGACGTCCAGGTGACCAGCCCCGCCACGATCCGTGTGCCGGCTGGGACGACCGCGGGCACCGCACTGCGCGAGGCCGAGCTGCCCAACAAGGGCCCGGAGGCCATCGTCGTCGTCCGTGACGCGGGCGGGGACCTCCGCGACCTGTCGTGGGCACCCGACGCCGACACCGATGTCGAACCGGTCGCCGCGAACACCGAGGCCGGCCGCAGCGTGATCCGGCACTCCACCGCACACGTTCTCGCGCAGGCGGTCCAGGAGCTGTTCCCCGAGGCCAAGCTCGGGATCGGCCCGCCGATCAAGGACGGCTTCTACTACGACTTCGACGTCGCCGAACCCTTCACCCCCGAGGACATCACCGCCCTCGAGAAGAAGATGAAGCAGATCATCAAGTCGGGTCAGCGGTTCTCGCGGCGGGTGTACGAGTCGAAGGACGAGGCCCGCGCCGAACTGGCCGGCGAGCCGTTCAAACTCGAACTCATCGACGACAAGGGCGCGGCCGACGACGCCGAGGTGATGGAGGTCGGCGGCGGGGAACTGTCGGTCTACGACAACCTCAATCCGCGCACCGGAGAACGCATCTGGTGCGACCTGTGCCGCGGACCGCACGTCCCGACCACCAAGTACATCGCGGCCTTCAAGCTGACCCGCAGCTCGGCGGCGTACTGGCGCGGCGATCAGGCCAACGCCGGTCTGCAGCGCGTCTACGGCACCGCGTGGGAATCGTCGGAGGCGCTGGACGCACACCTGGAGATGCTCGCGGAGGCCGAGAAGCGCGATCACCGCAAGCTCGGCGCCGAACTCGACCTGTTCAGCTTCCCCGACGAGCTCGGCTCGGGACTCCCGGTCTTCCACCCGAAGGGCGGCATCATCAAGCGCGAGATGGAGGACTACGTCCGCGCGAAGCACATCGAGAACGGCTTCCAGTACGTCGGCACCCCGCACATCTCGAAGGAACATCTGTTCCACCTGTCGGGCCATCTGCCGTACTACGCCGACGGCATGTTCCCGCCGATCCACGTCGACGAGGAACGCAACGAGGCAGGGGAGATCACCCGCCAGGGGCAGGACTACTACCTCAAGGCAATGAACTGCCCGATGCACAATCTGATCTTCCGGTCGCGCGGACGGTCGTACCGTGAACTGCCGCTGCGGCTCTTCGAGTTCGGTCACGTCTACCGCTACGAGAAGTCGGGCGTCGTGCACGGTCTGACCCGCGTCCGCGGGTTCGCCCAGGACGATTCGCACAGCTATGTGACGCCGGAACAGGCCAAGGACGAGATCAAGCATCTGCTCGACTTCATCCTCGGGTTGCTGCGCGACTTCGGCCTCGACGAGTTCTACCTCGAGCTGTCCACCCGTGACGACTCGCCGAAGTTCATCGGTTCCGCGGAGCAGTGGGCCGCCGCGACCGCCATCCTCGAAGAGGTGTGCGTCGAATCAGGTCTCGACCTCGTGCCCGACCCGGGTGGTGCCGCCTACTACGGACCGAAGGTCTCGGTTCAGGCGAAGGACGCGATCGGGCGTACCTGGCAGATGTCGACCATCCAGTACGACTTCAACCAGCCGGCCGCATTCGACCTCGAGTACACCGCCGCCGACGGCACCAAGCAGCAGCCGGTGATGATCCACTCGGCGAAGTTCGGCTCCATCGAGCGGTTCTTCGGCGTGCTCACCGAGCACTACGCGGGCGCGTTCCCGGCGTGGCTCGCACCGGTCCAGGTGGTCGGCATCCCGGTCGCGGAGGCGTTCGAGGGACATCTGTACGACGTGGTAGCCGACCTTCTCGCCGCCGGTGTCCGCGCCGAGGTCGACGCCTCCGACGACCGCATGCAGAAGAAGATCCGCAACCACACCACCGGCAAGGTGCCGTTCATGCTGCTCGCCGGCGAACGCGACGTCGAGGCCGGGGCGGTGAGCTTCCGGTTCCGCGACGGCACGCAGGTCAACGGCGTGCCGGTCGCCGATGCGGTGTCGGTGATCGTCGAGTGGGTCCGGAGCAGGCGCAACGAGTCGCCCACCAAGGAGTTGGTCGAGGCCGCGCTCGGCGAGGTGGAGACGGTCGTGGTGGCGGGAGCGCTCGATGAGTGACGCCGCGTTCGGTGAGGCGCCCGGCGAGATCCGCGACGAGGGTGTCGGTGTGGCGGATCGCCTGCAACGGCTGTGGAGTCCCCACCGGATGACCTACATCGCCGACCCGCAACCGGCCGAGAAGACGGGGCACCCGTTCCTCGACATCCCGACCATGAGCGATGAGGACGGTCTCATCGTGGCGCGTGGTGACACCGTCTACGCGGTGTTGAACCTGTACCCCTACAACCCGGGGCACACCATGGTGGTGCCGTACCGGCAGGTCGCCGACCTCGAGGATCTGACCGCCGCGGAGTCCGCGGAACTGATGGCGTTCACGCAGCGGATGATCCGCACGATCAAGGCGGTGTCGAACCCCAACGCGTTCAACGTGGGTCTGAATCTCGGCTACGCGGCGGGCGGTTCGTTGTCCGAGCACCTCCACCAGCACATCGTGCCGCGATGGATGGGCGACGCGAACTTCATCACCATCGTCGGCGAGACGAAGGTCATGCCGCAGTTGCTCCGGGACACCCGCGGACTGCTGGCCACCGCCTGGCAACGGCTGGACGACTGACCCCGCTGTGAGCGATCGGGTGCCGGTGCGATCAGGTGAGGCGATGTCAGACGAGAGCGATCGGGAAGCGCTGTGCCACGACGCGGCGCGAGATGGGGGAGGAACTCGGCGATGCTGAGCATTCTGGGTCGGGCATCGGTCTCGAAGGTGACCCTCCCGATGGGTCGCGCGCTCCTGCGGACCGGGCTGACGCCGGACTCGGTGACGGTGATCGGCACGCTGGCCGGCGTCGCAGCCGCCCTCACGCTGTTCCCGATGGGGGAGCTGTTCTGGGGCACGCTGGTCATCTGGCTGTTCGTGATGTTCGACATGCTCGACGGCGCGATGGCCCGTGCCCGGGGCGGTGGCACGCGATTCGGCGCCGTTCTCGACGCGACCTGTGACCGCGTCGCCGACGGCGCCATCTTCGCGGGCCTCGCCTGGTGGTGCGCGGTCACCGAACCCCACGACCTGCTCCTCGTCGCGACCCTCATCTGTCTGGTGACCTCCCAGGTCATCTCCTATGCCAAGGCCCGCGCGGAGGCGAGCGGCCTGTACGGCGACGGCGGTCTCATCGAGCGGCCCGACCGGTTGATCATCGTGCTCGTCGGCGCCGGTCTCACGGGTCTCGGCCTGTGGTGGGCCATCCACGTCGCGATGTGGTTCCTCGCGGTCGCCAGTGTCATCACCGTCGGGCAGCGGATGTGGTCGATCGCGCAGTCGCCGGGTGCGCGGGACCTCATCCCCATCGCCTCGGAACCCGCAGACACCGAGCCCGCAGAAGCCGAGAACGGCGATGCCGAACCCTCGTCCGGCTCGGACGGTCAGACCCCGCCCGCGGGACAGCGATGACCGATCTCGGCGCGATGGCCGCTGATCTCGGGTACCGGGCCGGCTGGGCCGCCGTCCGCTGGGCTCCGGAACGGGCGGCGCGGGGTCTGTTCGACCGTGCCGGCAGCTACGCGGGTCGTCGTGGCGGTGGCCCGGACCAGTTGCGCCGCAACCTGGCCCGTGTCCTGGGCGTGGAACCCGCGCAGGTGCCCGACGACCTCGTCGCCGACGCCATGCGCTCCTACGCCCGGTACTGGTGCGAGGCGTTCCGCCTGCCGACGCAGGATCGTGCCACCGTCACGTCCACCGTCACGCTCCCCGACGAGGACCGGGCCCGACTGGACGCCGCGCTGGCCAGGGGTAAGGGCGTCATCCTGGCTCTGCCGCACACCGGCAACTGGGACATGGCCGGTGTCTGGCTCGTCCACCACTACGGCAGGTTCGCGACGGTCGCCGAACGCCTGAAGCCGGAGTCACTGTTCAACCGGTTCGTCGCCTACCGGGAATCACTGGGCTTCGAGATCTTCCCGTTGAGCGGCGGCGAGCAACCCCCGATCGGGCAGCTGGCCGACCGGCTCCGCGCCGGCGGCATCGTGTGCCTGCTCGGCGAACGCGACATCGCCCGGCACGGGGTGCCGGTGACCTTCTTCGGCGAACGAACCCGCATGCCGGCGGGGTCCGCACGGCTGGCGATGGAGACCGGTGCCGCGCTGATGCCCGTCCATCATTGGTTCGAGGAGGCGCCGCGTTCGATGATGTGCTGCGGGGAGCAGATCGACGTCTCCGGTGGGATCGAAGCCGCCACTCAGGCCCTCGCCGACGCCTTCGCGGTCAACATCGCCGCGCATCCGGCGGACTGGCACATGCTGCAGCCGCTCTGGGAGAGCGACTGGACCGACCGTCAGCGCGGTCGCGTCGAGCAGGACGGGACGCCGACATGACGACGACCAGGGGAGTGCCATGCGAATCGGAATGATCTGCCCTTACTCGTTCGACGTGCCCGGGGGTGTGCAGGCCCACGTCACCGAACTCGCCGACGTCTTCCTCGACCGGGGCCACGAGGTCAGCGTGCTCGCCCCGGCCGGCCGCGACACCGAACTGCCGGAGTACGTCGTCCGGGCTGGGCCCGCGCTGGCGATCCCGTACAACGGCTCGGTCTCCCGGGTGAATTTCAGTCCCAAGGGATACCTGCGACTGCGCCGGTGGGTCGCCGAGAACGGCTTCGACGTCCTGCACGTCCACGAACCGAATTCGCCGAGCATCTCGATGCTGTCGTTGATGGTGGCCTCCGGCCCCATCGTCACAACGTTCCACACCGCTACGTCGAAATCGTTGTGGCTGAGCGTGTTCCAGGGGATCCTGCGGCCATACCACGAACGGATCGCGGGCAAAATCGCCGTCTCGGAGCTCGCGCGTCGCTGGCAGATGGAGTCACTCGGCTCCGATGCCGTCGAGATCCCGAACGGCATCAACGTCGCGTCCTTCGCCGACGCCGAGCCCCTCGAGGGGTATCCGCACCCGGGTGGCACGATCCTGTTCCTCGGCCGTTTCGACGAACCGCGCAAGGGCATCGACGTGCTCATGCGTGCGCTGCCCGCGGTCGTGGAGAGGTTCCCGTACGTGCGGATCCTGGTCGTCGGCGGCGGCAACCAGGCGGCGCTGCGGCGGCGGGCGGGTCCACTCGCCGAACACCTGGTGTTCCTGGGACAGGTCGACGACGCGACCAAGGCGCGGGCGCTGGCCTCCGCCGACGTCTACTGCGCACCCAACCTCGGCGGCGAGAGCTTCGGCATCGTCCTGGTCGAGGCGATGGCGGCCGGGGCGGCGGTGATCGCCAGCTCCCTGAACGCCTTCCGGCGAGTGCTCGACGACGGCCGGGCCGGGCGACTCGTCGAGACGGGGTCCCCCGATCAACTCGCCGCCGGCCTCGTCGAACTCCTCGCCGACCCGGAGGCGCGCGCCGATCTCGTCGCCGCCGGACGGATTCGGGCCGACAAGTACGACTGGTCGCGGGTGGCCGACCAGATCCTCCGGGTCTACGACACCGTCACGGTGGGAGCCGGTCCGGTCGTGGTGTCGGACTGATGGCCACCTGGATCGTTCTCGGCGTGGTGGCCGTGCTGCTCGTGGCGGGATGGGCCTACCACACGGCCAACCGACTCGACCGGCTCAACGTCCGTGTCGATCTCGCCCGCCAGGCGCTCGAATCGAACCTCGACCGGCGCGCGGTGGTCGTGCGTGCCGTGTCGGCGGAGATGATCGCCGGCGACGGCGCCACGAACTCCCGCACGTCCGTCGACGACGGCGTCGCCGCTCAGGCGCGCGAGCTCGCCACGCTGGCCGATCGCGCCGAGCGGGCCGCGCCGTCGGCACGTGAGGACGCCGAGAACGCGCTGTCGGCCGCACTGGCGCGCACCGACCCGAATCGTCGGTCCGCGGCCCTCGTCGTCGAACTCGCCGACGCCGAGACGCGGGTGATGATGGCGCGTCGGTTCTACAACGACGCCGTTCGCGACACCAGGGCCCTCGCGCAACGCCGGCCTGTCCGGTGGCTGCGGCTCGGCGGCCACGCGGCACCCCCGGAGTACTTCGAGATCATCGAGCGCGTCACCCCAGGCCAGGCGGACTGATCCCTCGTCGGGGGCCATCGGCCCCTCACCTAGACTGGTGGGCATACCGCCGCCGCGAACGCGGCAGGTCGGGACTGCGACACGAGGAGATCTTCAGTGAGTCACAACGGCACGACCGTTCCCGAGGTCGGCCAGGGCACGGCCCGGGTCAAGCGCGGCATGGCAGAGATGCTCAAGGGCGGCGTGATCATGGACGTCGTGACCCCCGAGCAGGCGAAGATCGCCGAGGATGCCGGCGCGGTGGCCGTCATGGCTCTGGAGCGGGTGCCCGCCGACATCCGTGCCCAGGGCGGGGTGTCGCGGATGAGCGATCCCGACATGATCGACGGCATCATCGCCGCCGTCTCGATCCCGGTGATGGCCAAGGCCCGCATCGGTCATTTCGTCGAGGCGCAGATCCTGCAGGGCCTCGGCGTGGACTACGTCGACGAATCCGAGGTCCTGACCCCGGCCGACTACAGCAACCACATCGACAAGTGGGCCTTCACGGTGCCGTTCGTGTGCGGTGCGACCAATCTCGGTGAGGCCCTGCGCCGGATCACCGAGGGGGCGGCCATGATCCGCTCGAAGGGCGAGGCCGGCACCGGCGACGTGTCGAACGCGACGACCCACATGCGCAAGATCCGCGACGAGATCCGGCGTCTGACCTCGTTGCCGAAGGACGAACTGTACGTCGCGGCAAAGGAGTTGCAGGCTCCCTACGAACTCGTGGTCGAGGTGGCCGAGGCCGGCAAGCTGCCGGTCACGCTGTTCACCGCCGGCGGGATCGCCACCCCGGCCGATGCGGCGATGATGATGCAGCTCGGCGCCGAGGGTGTGTTCGTCGGTTCGGGGATCTTCAAGTCGGGCAACCCGGCACAGCGGGCCGCAGCGATCGTGCAGGCGACCACATTCCACGACGATCCCGACGTGCTGGCGAAGGTCTCGCGCGGCCTGGGCGAGGCGATGGTCGGCATCAACGTCGACGACATCCCGCAGCCGCACCGCCTCGCCGAGCGCGGCTGGTGACCGCTTCGTCCGGATCGTAGGTGGTCAGACCGACCGCCGGCCGCCGCGGCGCCCCGTCTCAACACGCCGGAGACCGAACAGTCGACATGCGTGGCGGGTCAGGGGCTTCGCGGCGGTAGTATCTGCTGATCATGGATGCGGCGACCATCGTTCGAGACGCTTCGGTCTCGGGCACACACATCGTGGGTGAATTGCGGCTCGAGTGGTCCGCCGCGTGCAATGTGGGGCGAGTCCGGGAGACGAACGAGGACGCGGCGCTCGCGCTGCCGGGGATGTACCTGCTCGCCGACGGCATGGGCGGGCACGACAGCGGCGAACTGGCCAGCGAGGCCGCACTGCTCACCTTGTCGGAGGCCACCAGCGCGGGTGAACTCAAGGCGACCCAACTGCAACTCGACGATCTGTTGCTCGCCGCCCAGCGGCGCATCGGCGAGATCGACACCGAGACCGAGCGACGCGCGGGTACCACCGCCACCGGCATCGTGCTCGTCACCCACGAGCAGAGCCCGCACTGGCTGGTGCTCAACATCGGCGACTCGCGGACCTATCGCTTCCAGAACGGGTCGCTCAACCAGCTCACCACCGACCACTCGCAGGTCCAGGAATTCATCGACGCCGGATTCCTCACGCCCGAGCAGGCCCGAACCGATCCGCGCCGCAACGTGATCACGCGTGCGCTCGGCGCGGGCATGGTCGACCCGGTCGCCGACTACTCGAGTACGCCGGCATTCCCGGGGGATGTGCTGCTGCTGTGTACCGACGGTCTGACCGGGGAGCTGCCCGACGAGGAGATCGGTGACATCCTGCGCAATGCGGAGGACTCCCGGCAGGCGGCCGAGCGGCTCGTCGACGCCGCGCTGGCGCTCGGCGCGCACGACAACGTCACCGTCATCGTTGTGAGTGTCCACGAATCGGTGCCGACTCTCACGATGCCCGCGCTCGACGACTCGGCGCAGGGAGAGGCCGCCGGAGCTGCTCCGGCCCCCGACCCGAGCTGATCGGAGGACTGATGACCACGGGTCAGGACCGGGCCGAGACATCCCCCGCAGAGTCCGGCGGCGCCGCGCTGGACGCCGGGGCGACCTACGTCGAATACTGCGGCGAGCGCATCGCGCTCGACGCCGACCGACGGTTCTTCATCGGCCGCGAAGCGGATCTGTCCATCGACGACAACCCGTACCTTCATCGCCGATTCTTGGTGATACACAACGAGAACGGGCTCTGGTGGCTCACCAATCTCGGCACGCACCTGTCGGCGAGCGTCTCGGCGGGCGACGTCGGGTTCTCGGCGACCCTGGGCCCCGGTGCGCGGATGCCGCTCGTCTTCGGTAAGACGACCATCGTGTTCACCGCCGGGCCGACGACCTACGAGCTGAGCCTATTCGCCCGCGCGCCGCAGGTGAAGTCGGTGACGCGTCCGGAATACAGCGGCGGGCACACGACGCAGGGCGTGCCGACGCTCACGGAGAGTCAGAAGCTGCTGATCATCGTGCTGGCCGAGGAGATCCTGCGGCGTGAGGGGACCGGCTCGAGTGCCATCCCGTCGTCGGCGCAGGCGGCGCGCCGGCTGGGCTGGCCGCTGACCAAGTTCAATCGCAAGCTCGACAACGTCTGTGACAAGCTCGATCAACTCGGGGTGAGCGGAATGCGCGGCGGGGGCGGGAAACTCGCGAGCAACCGCCGGACCAAACTGGTGGAGTACGCGGTGTCGTCACGCATCGTCACGCGAGAAGATCTCCCCCTCATCGACGCCGAGGCGGCCCGAAACGCGGCCGACTGAGTCAGCCGCCGCGTCTGCACGCCGCTGACCTGCGGTTTCACCGTGGGTAGTTCTCCCCACGGGTAGGGGAGTTCTCCCCATCGACCACCCGGGCCGCAGCCCATAATCTTCATCTCATCGCCGGGAGAACCCGGAAGACCACCGGTTGAATGAGTGAAGAGGAAGCACACATGACTGCGATCGCCCATCAGGCCCCCCAGCACCTGCGCTCGGTCAGCGCTCGTCGTGACGCGGAGGCCATCGCCCGCCGGAAGGAAGCCCTGGCGCGTCTGGCGGCTCGCCGGATGCCGTTGCCCGGCCACCAGATCCAGACACCGCGCGCGGGTCAGCCGCTCGGCCTGGGCCATCGTCCGGGACACCCCCACCTGCACCGTGCGGTCGCCGTTCCCGCGCTCGCCGAGGTCCCCGAGGTCGCGGAGGCCACGGCCGACCGCGCCAAGCCGAATCTCACCTCGCGCGAGGTCGAGGTCCTGCGCACCTGGATGCTCGTCGACTCCAAACCTGCTGTGGCCCAGGAGCTCTACATCTCGCTCGGTACGGTGAACACCCACCTCACCCGGATCCGGGCCAAGTACGCCGAGATCGGCCGTCCGGCCCCGACGAAGGCATCGCTGGTCGCCAGGGCCATCCAGGACGGGATCATGACCCTCGACGAACTCTGATCGCCGGCCGCGCTTCGGCGGGCAGGGGAGTGCCCACCGGCGCCGTGCGCGATACTGGTCTGCGTGGCAGCCATCGAGGACATACTCCAGGTCGAACAGATCGAGACCGACATCTACCGCGGCGGTGCGTTCCCGAGTCACCTTCAGCGCACCTTCGGCGGCCAGGTCGCCGGTCAGGCCCTGATGTCGGCGACCCGCACGGTGTCCGACGAGTTCGACGTCCATTCCCTCCACGGTTACTTCCTGCGTCCCGGTGACCCGGATCGTCCGGCGGTGTTTCTCGTCGACCGCATCCGCGACGGACGGTCGTTCGTCACCCGGCGGGTGACCGGCATCCAGAACGGTGAGGCGATCTTCACCATGTCTGCGTCGTTCCATGTACGGACCGACCAGGGCTACGAGCACCAGGACCGGATGCCGCCGGCGCCGCAACCGGACGAGCTCACCGACCGCCTCGACGAGCTGGCCGAGGAAGAGCGCGCGGTGTTCAAGGAGTGGCGCAACTTCGATCTGCGCATCGTGCCCCCGGAGATGATGGTCACCTCGTCGTATTTCGCTGCGCAGCAACGAGTCTGGTTCCGCTACCGCCATCGTCTGCCCGACGACACCGTCTTCCATGTCGGCACGCTCGCCTACATGAGCGACATGACCTTGCTCGGCTCCTCGCGGGTGCCCCATCCGGAGTCCAACCCGCAGGTCGCCTCCCTCGACCACGCGATGTGGTTCATGCGCCCCTTCCGGGCCGACGACTGGCTCCTCTACGACCAGACGTCGCCGTCGGCGGGCGGTGGTCGCGCGCTGACCCAGGGACGGATCTTCGATCGACAGGGCCGCCTGGTCGCGGCGGTCACCCAGGAGGGGCTGGCGCGCACCGGCCGCGTGATGCCCGACGACCAGCACGCCCGGACCAATCGGTGAGCGAGGGCAACCGGCCGCGCATCGGGGTTCTGGCACTGCAGGGCGATGTGCGCGAGCACGTCTTCGCGCTGGAGGCGGCCGGTGCCGACGCCGTGGCGGTGCGACGCCCGGCCGAACTCGACGAGATCGACGGAATCGTCATCCCCGGCGGTGAATCGACGACGATGAGCAAACTGCTCGGCATCTTCGACCTGTTCGACCCGCTGGTGGACAAGCTGTCCGACGGCCTCCCGGCGTACGGGTCGTGCGCGGGCATGATCATGCTCGCCTCCACCATCCTCGACACCCGGCCCGATGCACGGCATCTGGACGCCCTCGATGTCACGGTGCGGCGCAACGCATTCGGGCGTCAGGTGGAGAGTTTCGAGACCGACCTGGAGTTCACCGGGATCACCGACGCCGAGGGCGCCGCGCCGATGCGCGCGGTGTTCATCCGGGCGCCGTGGGTCGAGTCCGTCGCCCCGGAGGTCGAGGTCCTGGCGCGTGTTCCCGACGGCCCGGCGGCCGGGCGGATCGTCGCGGTGCGTCAGGGGAACGTGCTCGCGACGTCGTTCCACCCGGAGGTGACCGGCGACCGGCGCGTACATGAATACTTCGTGCAGATGGTGCGTCGGTAAGATCGTGCCGAACCAGCGGTAGACCACGAGCCCGGCACGCCGGGAACAACCCAACAGGGCGCACCACCAACAGGGCGACCGGATACAGGTAGGAGTGCGCCGGATGCGGGCCACGGCCCGCCGCACGTGCCGGCGCCGGGAAAGGAATCGACGGACATGAGCGGCCACTCCAAATGGGCCACCACCAAGCACAAGAAGGCGGCCATCGACGCCAAGCGCGGCAAGATGTTCGCCAAGCTCATCAAGAACATCGAGGTGGCGGCGCGGACCGGCGGCGGTGACCCGGCGGGTAACCCCACGCTGTTCGACGCGATCCAGAAGGCGAAGAAGTCCTCGGTCCCCAACGACAACATCGAACGCGCACGTAAGCGCGGCGGTGGTGAAGAGGCCGGCGGCGCGGACTGGCAGACCATCATGTACGAGGGCTACGGGCCCAACGGCGTCGCCGTGCTCATCGAATGCCTCACCGACAACCGCAACCGTGCGGCCGGCGAGGTCCGGACCGCGATGACGCGCAACGGTGGCAACATGGCCGACCCGGGTTCGGTCTCCTACCTGTTCACCCGCAAGGGCGTGGTGACGCTGGAGAAGAACGGACAGACCGAGGACGACGTCCTGATGGCCGTGCTCGACGCGGGCGCCGAAGAGGTCACCGATCTCGGCGAGTCCTTCGAGATCGTCAGCGAGCCAAGCGATCTCATCGCCGTCCGCAGCGCGCTGCAGGAAGCCGGGATCGACTACGACTCCGCCGAGGCCAGCTTCCGGGCGTCGGTCGAGGTCGCGGTGGACGCCGACGGCGCCCGCAAGGTGTTCAAGCTGATCGACGCCCTCGAGGACTCCGACGACGTCCAGAACGTCTACAGCAACGTCGACATCAGCGACGAGGTCCTCGCCGAACTCGAGAACGACTGACACCCCGCCGCCCGCCCGGTGTGTTGATCACCGGACTTGTCCGCTCTCCCCGATAAGATCTCGAACAACTGTTCGCAGATCACGATGCCTGGGAGGGTACGAGTGCGCGTCATGGGCGTCGATCCGGGTCTGACCCGGTGCGGTATCGCGCTGGTCGAGTCGGGTCGGGGGCGGACGGTGACCGCCCTCGACGTGGACGTCGTGCGCACCCCGAGTGACATGGAACTCGCCGAGCGGTTGCTCGCGATCTACACCTCCGCGTGTCACTGGCTCGATGTGCACCAGCCCGACGTGGTGGCCATCGAGCGGGTCTTCGCGCAGAACCAGGTGTCCACGGCCATGGGGACCGCGCAGGCCGGCGGCGTCATCGCGCTCGCGGCGTCCCAGCGCGACGTACCGGTGCGCTTCCACACCCCGTCGGAGGTGAAGGCAGCGGTGACCGGCAGCGGACGAGCCGACAAGTCTCAGGTCACCGCGATGGTCACCCGGATTCTCGGCATGCAGACCAAGCCGCGTCCCGCCGACGCCGCAGATGCGCTCGCGCTGGCGATCTGTCACTGCTGGCGCGGACCCATGATGGAGCGGATGGCAGCCGCACAGAAGCAGGCCGACGCGGCCGCGGCGCGGCACCGCGCGCGGGTGGCCCAGGCACGAGAAGGGAGTCGCGCATGATCGCGTCAGTCCGCGGACCGGTGCTCGAGATCGCGCTCGACCACGCCGTGATCGATTGCGGGGGAGTGGGTTACCGCGTGCTGGCGACGCCCGCGACGCTGTCCCGGCTGCGCCGCGGCGACGAGGCGACGCTGCTGACCTCGATGATCGTCCGCGAGGACTCGATGACGCTCTACGGCTTCACCGAACCCGACGCCCGTGCGCTGTTCGCGCTGCTGCAGACGGTCACCGGCGTCGGCCCGCGACTCGCGATGGCGACCCTCGCGGTTCTCGAACCGGATGCGTTGCGACGCGCGCTCGCCGAATCGGACACCAAGTCACTGACCTCGGTACCCGGCATCGGCAAACGCGTGGCCGAACGGCTGTGCGTCGAACTGCGGGACAAGGTGGACCGGCCCACGGGCGAGGCGTCGACCGGTGTGACCGCCGTCGGCGGTATTCGCGAGCAGGTCGCCGAGGCGCTCGTCGGGCTCGGGTTCACCGCCGGTCCGGCGGAGAAGGCGGTCACGGCGGTACTCGCCGAGAATCCCGACGCCGATGCGTCCACCGCGCTGCGTTCCTCGCTGTCACTGCTCGGCAAGGCGTCGTAGATGGGCGGCGATCCGGACGACGTCGACGACCGGGACGTGAGCGCGATGCCGGTGCGCTCCGACCGCGACCTCGACGCCGGTCTCCGTCCCCGGTCACTCGCTGATTTCATCGGCCAGCCGCGGGTCTGCGAACAGCTCGAACTGGTCCTGCACGGGGCCAAGGGCCGCGGTGGCACCCCCGACCACATCCTGCTGTCGGGACCGCCCGGGCTCGGCAAGACGTCGCTGGCCATGATCATCGCTTCGGAGATGGGCGCCGCCATCCGGGTGACCTCTGGTCCGGCACTCGAGCGCGCCGGCGACCTCGCGGCAATGCTGTCGAATCTCGTCGAGGGCGACGTGCTGTTCATCGACGAGATCCATCGCATCGCGCGCCCGGCCGAGGAGATGCTGTACCTCGCGATGGAGGACTTCCGCGTCGACGTCGTGGTCGGCAAGGGCCCGGGAGCGACCTCGATCCCGCTCGACGTCGCGCCGTTCACGCTGGTCGGGGCGACAACACGGTCGGGGTCGCTGACCGGCCCGCTGCGCGACCGGTTCGGGTTCACCGCGCACATGGAGTTCTACGAGCCCGACGAACTCGTCCGGGTGCTGCACCGCTCGGCCGGGATTCTGGGCATGGAACTCCGCGGCGACGCCTCGGGCGAGATCGCGCGCCGGTCGCGGGGCACGCCCCGCATCGCGAACCGGCTGCTCCGCCGGGTCCGCGACTACGCCGAGGTAAGGGGAGACGGGTCGATCACCGTGGACGTCGCCCGCGCGGCCCTCGCGGTCTACGACGTCGACGAACTCGGGTTCGACCGTCTGGACCGAGCCGTGCTCGACGCCCTGATCCGCGCCTTCGGCGGGGGGCCGGTCGGGGTGTCCACGCTGGCCGTGGCCGTCGGCGAGGAGCCGGCGACCGTGGAGGAGGTCTGCGAGCCGTTCTTGGTGCGCGCGGGCATGATCGCGCGGACGCCGCGCGGGCGGGTGGCCACTGCCGCCGCCTGGCATCATCTCGGACTCACCCCGCCCGCCGGTGCGATGAACGCCACCTTCGGCGTCCGTCCCCGCGACGTCGGCGCGGCGACGCTGTTCGATGACCTCTGACCGCACGGGCACCACCTGCGGGGATGAGCTCCGCGCAACACGTGGCACACTGTGTGGAGCACAGCTGAGCTGATGCTGCCCGGATTCGTCCGGACAGGCCGCTCGCTCACGCCGTACCCACTGATACCCAAAGGACTGACTCGCACTCATGGACGCTCTGCTCTTCCCGCTTCTGCTCGCCCTGCTGGCCGGCTTCATGTTCCTGTCGATGCGGAAGCAGAAGAAGCGTGTGGCCGAGATGCAGGAGATGCAGAACTCGGTGTCCACCGGTACCCGCGTCCAGCTGACCTCGGGTCTCTTCGGAACCGTGATCGACGCGAGCTCGCCCGACGTCGTCGATGTCGAGATCGCCACCGGCGTGGTCACCCGCTGGAACCGGCTGGCCGTCATGCGCGTCGTCCCGACGGATGAGGCCGCGGCCACCTACCCCGGCCACGTCGCCCCGGAGATCGAGTCCGACGACTACGACGACGCCGACTCGGTCAGCCTGGACAAGCCTGCCACCGACGACGCGCGCGACAACGA
>NZ_JAMBDT010000042.1:0-38486 GCF_025143765.1 Gordonia sp. p3-SID1431 | reverse complement strand
CACGCTTGCTCATACGAACCGGCGTGCCGTCGCGCACGAGGTTGACCATCTGGCCGATCAGCACCTCGACGGTGGCCGGGTCGTCGCCGAGCGCCGCCGCCGCGGCCTTGAGCCGGCTGATGTACCCGTGGTGATCGGCGCCGAGCATGTAGATGCAGAGGTTGAAGCCGCGGTTGCGCTTGTCACGGTAGTAGGCGATGTCGCCCGCGATGTAGGCGGCGTTGCCGTCGCTCTTGAGGACCACACGGTCCTTGTCGTCACCGAACTCGGTGGACCGCAGCCACCACGCGCCGTCCTTCTCGTACAGGTTGCCGTTGGCCTTGAGCTCGCCGATGCACTCGTCGACGAGGCCGGTGGCGAACATCTTGTCCTCATGGGTGAAGACGTCGAAGTCGGTGCCGAAGTCGTGGAGGCTCTGCTTGATGTGGGTGAACATCAGGTCCACCCCGACCGAACGGAACGTCTCGAGGCGGTCGGCGTCGGGCTGCGACAGCACCTCGGGGACCGTCTCGACGACCTTCGCGGCGATGTCGGCGATGTAATCGCCCGCGTAGCCGTCCTCCGGGGTCGGGTTGCCCAGTGCCGCGGCCTCCAGCGACCGGGCGAACCGGTCGATCTGGGCACCGTGGTCGTTGAAGTAGTACTCGCGCGTGACCGCACCACCGCGAGCGGCCAGCACGCGGCCGAGCGCGTCGCCGACGGCCGCCCAGCGGGTACCGCCCAGGTGGATCGGCCCGGTCGGATTGGCCGACACGAATTCGAGGTTGATGACCGAGCCGGCGAGTTCGTTTCCGCGGCCGTAGTCCGCACCCCGGGCCAGCACCGCCGCGACGACGGTGTTCTGCGCGGCGGCCCCGAGCCAGAGGTTCACGAACCCGGGACCGGCGATCTCGGCCTTCGCGACACCCTCGGCCGCGGCGAACGCCTCCGCGAGCCAGCCGGCGAGTTCCCGCGGGTTCACGCCGAGCCGCTTGCCCATCTGCAGGGCGACGTTGGTGGAATAGTCGCCGTGGTCAGCGTGACGGGGGCGCTCGACGACGATGGAGTCGGGCACCAGGTTCTCGTCCAGTCCGCGGTCGCGGACCACGGTCAGGGTCACGTCGCGCAGCAGCGCGGCCAGGTCGGCGGGAGTCACAGGACACCATCCTATTGGCCGCGGCCACTACACCGACAATCGCACCCTGCTCCACCCATCGGGCCCACCAGTACACTCGTGTGCGCCGAGCGCGGGCCGGGTCTGCCGCGGGTTCGCTCGGCCCCCGCAGTCGGACGAGGAAAGAAGTCAATGGCGCGCAAACCAGGGGCGAACGTCCCCAAGTCCCGCAAGCGAGCAGGATCCGTTCCCTCGGCGACGGGACGTCAGGTCGACTGGATGCTGATCGGCGCCGTCGTGGTGGTCATCGGCCTCATCGCCGGACTCGCGATCTACCTCGTCCCCAAGTTCAACGAGCGGCGGGCCGAACAGAAGGACGACTTCGCCGTGGAAACGGTGTCCGAGTTCGTGCCCTCACCGCAGAATCCCGATCCGTCGGCGAACATCCCGGGTGTGACGAAGCGCTACTACGAGGCCGCCCGGCACGTCACCGCGACCCAGCGTGTCGCCTACGACCAGTCGCCTCCGTTCGGCGGACCGCACGACGAGATCTGGGCGACCTGCACCGGCGTCGTCTACCCGAACCCGCTGCGGTCGGAGAACGCCGTCCACGCCCTGGAACACGGCGCGGTCTGGATCACCTACAACCCGGACACGATCTCACCCGAGGACCTCGACTACCTCAAGCAGCTCGTCCGCGGTGAGCAGTACCTGTTCCTCTCGCCCTACCCCGGACTCGACCAGCCGGTGTCGCTGCAGAGCTGGGGACACCAGCTCAAGCTCGAATCCGCCCGCGATCCGCGCGTCAACCAGTTCATCACCGCGCTACGCCGCAACATGATGCCCGGGGTGTACCCGGAGAACCCGCAGACCGCCGCATACCCCGAGACCCAGGCCACCTGTACCGCCATCCCCGGGTTCGATCCGTCGAACCCCCCGCCGGCCGACGAGGGTGAGCCCGGCCCCGACGCCGTCCCGATGGATGGCGGCAGCGGCAACCCGCAGCCCGCGGGCTGACGCGGGTTCCCTCCGAGCAGCAGACCAGGTAACGGACCGGGCCGCACGCCCCGACGAGATCGGTGAGGACCAGCGATGACCGACAACAGCGACCGGCCCGAATCGCGGGCCGGGACAACGACTCCCGAGGGTCCGTACGACACGGCCGAGCCGTCGTCGCGCCCACGGATCCTGCTCGCCCTGGGCGGCGCCGCACTCCTCCTGTTCGGTCTCGGCCTGGGACTGCTGATCCAGGCGAGCCTCGCCGACGACTCCACCGGCGACGATTCCCCGGCTGCGAACTCGGCGGCCGTCGGCTTTGCGCAGGACATGACCCGCCACCACGAGCAGGGTGTGGAACTGGCCGCCATCGAACTCGAACACGGCACCGACCCCGAGGTGCGGAGCATGGCGTTCGACATCCTCACCGCCCAGAGCAATGAGATCGGCCAGATGCAGTCGTGGCTGACCCGTTGGGGTCAGCCCGTCACCAACCCCGGCGCGACCATGGCGTGGATGGGCCACGGCGGTTCCGAGACCGACGGGCACGACCACTCCGATCCCGCGGATCACACCGGCGGCGGTCACGATCACGGCCACGGTGGCGACGGCAGTTCGGACCGCGGGGACATGGACCACGGAGACATGGATCACGGGGACATGTCCGCACCCGCCTCCGGCGCACCCGCCTCAGGTGCCGCGGACTCCGACGCCGAACAGCCGCCGATGCCCGGGATGGCGACGTCCGCGGAGATGGAACAGTTCCGCGCGATGCGGGGTCCCGAGGTCGACATCCGATTCCTCCAGCTGATGCTGCGTCACCACGAGGGCGGTCTGCACATGATGGAGTACGCCGCCGACCCGGCCAACGTCGAGCAGGCCTACGTCCGCGACCTGGCGTCGAGCATGAAACGGACCCAGGACAAGGAGATCGCCATCATCACCCAGATGCTGGCCCTGCGTGACGCCCAACCGCTTCCGATGAACTGAGCGCCCGCACGGCGGGTACGCCGGTGAGGTGAGCAAGTTCAGTCGGGCCACGCGGTTCTGCGAACGGCGATGATGGCGGCATGCTCTCACCACGCCTCGCTGCCGCGGTCGACGCGTTGCCACTGGCCCCTGGTCTGCGCGTCCTCGAGATCGGCTGCGGACCCGGGCCGGCAGCACGCGAGGTGGCGCGGCGGGTGGAACCCGACGGCTTCGTACTCGGCATCGATCGGTCGCCTCAAGCCGTGAACGCCGCCCGCCGGGCCGCGATCGCCGGCGGCTTCGGTCCGGACCGACTCGACTTCGACTGCAGCGCCATCGAGGACTTCGACCTCGGCGCGCGCATCCCGTTCGACGTGGCGTTCGCGCTGCGCGTCGGCGCACTCGACGGGCGACACCCCGATCTCTACGACGCGGCCGTGGGGGCCGTGGCCCGGGCGCTGCGTCCGGGCGGAGTGCTGCTTGTCGACGGCGGTGATCCGTTGCGGCGCATCGAGTTGCCGGCGAGTTGAGGCAGATCAGCACCGCGTGCGCGTGGAACTGTGGCGATCACGCCGGGGCTGTGGCACGCTGCTGCCCAGCGCCGCGTGCCGGTGGCGGACCGCATCAGGCATGGAGGCGCCGGGAGAGCCGTACGTGTGAGGGAACATCCTCCGGGCTGCTCGGTTCAGCAATAGGTATCGGTATCCGATACCTATTGCTGAACGCGGCAGAAGCCGCCTGACAATGGCACATACCCCGCCAAGCCCACCTGTTCAGCGCAGAGGCCAGGGATTATGGGATCGGGCCCCGGAGACTCCCGGGAAGAACGGCTACGCCGGTCAGTGCTACTGGTGCCCCCGATAGGATTCGAACCTATGGCCTTCTGCTCCGGAGGCAGACGCTCTATCCCCTGAGCTACGGGGGCTCATCGGGCGGGACTCAGCCTAGCGCACCGATCCGCCGACAACCCAATCGGCAGCTCAGGACACGCCGAGCGGGCTCTGCACTCGGACCGACGACCCGTGCTCGCCGCGGAGGACGTGCAGCTGGGCCGGGATTCGTGCCCGGAGTTCGTCGACGTGACTCACCACGCCGACGACACGCCCACCGGCCCGCAGGTCATCCAGGACCCCCATGACGAGGTCGAGCGCCTCGGGATCGAGGGTGCCGAATCCCTCGTCGATGAAGATCGTGTCGAGCACGCGGCCGCCCGACTCCGCGGAGACGACATCGGCGAGTCCGAGTGCGAGGGCCAGCGATGCGAAGAAGGTCTCGCCGCCGGACAGCGTCGTCGTCGGGCGGAGCGCGCCGGTGTACTCGTCGCGGACCTCGATACCGAGGCCGCCACGCCGGCCCCGGACACCCGCGGCGTCGGTGTGGACGAATTCGTAACGCCCCGAGGACATCTCGCGGAGACGACCCGACGCGGCGACGAGGACCTCGTCGAGACGCGCGGCCAGCACGTAGGACCGCAGCGACATCCGGCGCGCGTTCTGTCCGCGCCCGCTGACCAATTCGGCGAGTCCCTGGAGTTCGGCGTGGCGTGCCTGCAGAGGCGCCAGGGCGTCGAGGGCCTCCCAGAAGTGGGTGACGTACTCCTGGAGGTCGGCCGCCTGCCGGCCGGCCACGGCGTGTTCCTTCGCGGCGGTGTCCAGGCGGCGGCGGGCGGCATCACGGTCTGCGGTGAGCTGTTCGACATCCGGCTCCGGAGCCGACATCGCGGCGCGCACATCCTCGTCGGCGAGGGTCTCCTCGGCAGCGGCGCGCAGACTCGCGGCCTCCTGCAGCAGCGTGTCCCACGCCGCGATCTGCTTGTCCGGGACGGATGCCGCTCGGACGGCGGCGACATCGTCGAACCCGGCGTCGGCACACGCCGCGGACAATCGATCGGTCGCCTCGGCGACCCGGTCCCGCGCTCGCGCGGCTTCTTGCCGGGCGTTCCGGTGACGACGGGTGCGACGGACCAGCTCGGCGAGCTCACGGCGCCGCTCGGCGACCCCGCCGCGGCCGCCGGTTGCCTCCCGGACGGCCTCATCGAGCTCGGTGAGGGTCTGCCGCAACGCGGTCACCCGCTCGCGACGGGCGGACTGGGCCGACTCGTCGTCGGCGAGGGTGGTGCGCCATGCATCGACCTCGGCGTCGATCCGATCGATCGCCGTCTGCAGCGCGGGCAGTCGCGACGCGGTACGTTCCGCGGCAGCCAGTTCGGCGCCCACCCGGGCGAGGTCGGCGTCGACGGCGTCGGAACGAGCACCACCGATCACGGCGTCGAGATGCGTACGGCGTTCGACGAGGGCCGCCACCGCAGATTGCGCGATGGCCTTGATCGCGCTCGCCCGCTCCTCGGCGGCCGCTGCCGCGTCTTCGTCGACCGCGACCTCGGACGCCGGGACGCCGCCGTCGTCGGTGGCCGGTCGAGGGTGCGTCGCCGAACCACACACGACGCAGGGTTCACCCTCGACGAGCCCGCCCGCCAGTTCCACTGCCATCCCGGCGAGGCGACGCTCGCGGGCGTCGAGCACGCGCTCTCGCGCAGCGGCATGGGCGTCGCGGGCGTCGAGCAACTCCTTCTCGGCAGTCGCGAGCCGGACCAGCACCGCGTCCCGGTCGGTGTGTGCCTCGCGTACGCGGCGGAGTGCGTCGCGCTCGGCCCGGAGTTTCGGAACCTGCATCCGCAACTCCCCCGCTTCCGCCAGCGCGGCGAGGGCCTCTGCGCGACGTTCCGGCGCGGCGTCGAGCAGGGTCCGGGTCTGGGCAGTGCGGCGGTCCGCCTCGACGATGGCCGAGTCCAGGGTCTGGATCTCGGCGACCAGAGCCGGCCGCTGCGCGACGCGTTCGGCGAGGGGCTCCCACCGCCCCGACTCCTCGGTCCAGCGATCGATCGCCGCATCCAGGCGTGCGTCGAGATCCTCGTCTGACCCGACGGCGCACAGCGACTCACCCTCCGGCAGCGCGCACAGCTCGGCGTGCGCACGCGTGACGGCCTGCTCGGCGACCGTGAGTTCGCGAGTGACACGGTCGGCGTCGTCGGCGAGCGGCACGATGGGCGCCGCCTGCAGGGCCTGCCGACGAGCCTGTGCCGCCGCGCTCAGAGCGGCTTCGCCGTCCGCGAGCCGTGCGAGTCGCTCGGTGGCCGCACGCCCCCGGCGACGCAGCTCGGCGAGCCGGCTCCCGCTCTCGTACGCGGCCTGCGTCTGGTCGGCCGCGGCCTGCGCCGCACCTGACTCGAGGCGCATGCGCTCCGCGGCGGTGCGCGCACGCTCGAGACATTCCTGCGCCCAGTCGAAGTCGGGTTCGGCGGTCGGTTCGACCCCGCCCACCGCCACGATCTGACCGGCGACCCGGTCGAGCACGGCGGTCTGTTCGGTCAGCTTCGCCGCGCTCTCCCGCGCGCGGTCACGCAACCACTCCTCGAGGTCACCGAACCGCTCGGTGTCGAACAACCGCTCCAGCAGCGCTTCCCGCTCATCGGAGTGCGCGCGCAGGAATCGGGCGAAGTCGCCCTGCGGCAGCAGGACCACCTGGAAGAACTGATCGGCACTCATCCCCAGCAGCCGGACCACGGCGTCGCCGATCTCGGGGATGCGGGTCAGGTCGGGCCCGGATCCGTCGACCCACACGAGAGTCGCCCGGGCATTCACCTTGCGGGTGCCGTCGCCGCGCTTCTTGGGTCGTTCGTGCTCGGGCGACCGCGTGATCCGGAGTCGGCGGGACGCGATCGTCGCCTCGAGTTCGACCTCCGGGATATCCTCGGCCGCAGCGTGATCCGAGTGCAGGCGCCGGTTGGTGTCGCGCACGCCCGGTACCCGGCCGAACAGCGCGAAGGCGACCGCGTCGAGGACCGTGGTCTTGCCGGCGCCGGTCTGGCCGTGCAGCAGGAACAGTCCGTCACCGCCGAGGTCGTCGAAGTCGACCGTGATCTCGTCGGCGAACGGACCGAAGGCCCGGACGCGCAGACGGTGCAGCCTCATGCGGACTCCGCGACGATCGCCTCGATGTCGAACAGGGTCAGTTCGGCCGCATCCGATTCGGGTTCGCCGACCACGGCGCGGAGTGCGCGTTCGAGGAGCACCCGCTCCCCCTTCGTCGGCTCGTCGCGTACGTCCTCGATGAACGATGCAACGATCTCGGCGTCGGTCCGGCCGCGCACGCGGGAACGGTAGTCGACGCCGGAGCCGGAATGCGGCCGCTCCCACTGCACATGGACCGCGAACGGGAACCGCTCGCGCAGCCGACGCATCGCGTCGGTCGGGCGGACCGGGTCGGTCAGCGTCACCTCGACGTAGTGGTCCTGCGCCGCGGCGTACCTTTCGTCGGTCAGCAGGTCGCCGAGAACGCCGGTGAGAGAGCTCAGTTCGCGGACGACGGGCAGCTCGTGTGCGCGGACCTCGGCGACGCCGTCGGCGTCGAGATCCACCACCAGGGCCGCCTTCCGGTGGGTTCGCTCACCGAAGGAGTACGGCAGCAGCGAACCGCTGTAACGGACCGTGTCGGTGACACGTTGCGGCGAGTGCAGATGCCCGAGGGCGACGTAGTCGGCGCCCGAGAACGTCTCGGCGGGAACCGTTTCCACCCCGCCGACACTGATCGAGCGCTCCGAACCGGAGGCCGCGGCCCCGCTGACGAAGGCGTGGGCGACGACCACGGACCGAACCCGGCGCGCAGCCAGATCGGTGCGGACGCGAGTCATGGCGGCGTCGAGGACAGCGGTGTGCCCGCCGATCGACTCGACGCCGAGGTGGCGTCGCGCGGTGTCGGGTTCGAGATAGGGGATGCCGTAGAACGCGACGTCTCCGTGGGCGTCCGACAGGATGACCGGACGGTCGATGTCGGCGATCGAGGTCCGCAGATGCAGGCCACCGGCGGCGGCGAATCCCGACCCCGCACCGAGGCGGGTGGGCGAGTCGTGATTGCCCGAGGTGACGACGATCTGCGCTCCCGCAGCGGCGATCTCGGCCAGGCCCTCGTCGTACACGCGGACCGCGTCGGCGGACGGGACGGACCGGTCGTACACGTCACCGGCGACGATGACGGCGTCGGCCGACTCCGCGGCGACCAGTGCGGCCAGATGCGACAGTGCGCGACGCTGGTCGGCGAGCAGCTCGACCCCGTGGAACGTCCGGCCCAGGTGCCAGTCGGAGGTGTGCACGATCCGCATGGGCGCAACCTTACGGTCGGGTGCCGACAGATCGTGGGACGCGCGCTCGCCTACGCCGTCGACCCCGGCACCGACTCGGACCGACCGGCGTCGGCGCCCACCGCGTACGGGTCGACGACCTGCGGTGGGACCGTCTGATGCGCGGGCCGGACGAAGAAGAAGGTCGCCACGACGCCGATCAGCAGCGCGGCCGCGGGCAGGTAGAGCGACTGCCCCATGGCGGTCGCGAACCCCTCGCGCAGGAACTCCGGCAGTTGCCCGGCCGCACCGTCCTGGGCGTTCTCGGCGTCGACGCCGGGCAGCTCGGCCGCCAGCCGGGTCTGCAGAAGCGCTCCGATCATGGCGGAGCCGAGAACCGAACCGATGACCCGCAGGGTGTTGTAGACGCCGGCCCCGGCCCCGGCCTGATGCCACGGCAGATTGCGGGTGGCGGTCGCGGCCAGCGGCGCCCAGATACCGGCCGAGGCCACACCCATCAGGCACAACGGAATCACGATCAACCAGACCGGGGTCTCCGGGCGGGCGACGAAGCCCAACCACGCGATGGCGATCGCGTTCAGCAGCAGTGCCGAGGACACGATCGTGCGCGGGTGGACGCGATCGACCACCCGGCCCACGATCGGAGCCAGGACACCGGTCAGCACCGCCATCGGCACCAGAACGACCGCCGACTCCGTCGGCGACATCCCGCCGACGAGCTGGAGGAAGAACGTCAGGGGGATCATCATCGCCGACACGGCGAAGCCCATCGACGCGATGCCGATGGTCGACAGCGAGAAGTTACGGTCGCGGAACAGCGACAACGGGACCAGGGGCTCGGTGCGGATGCGGGACTGCCAGTAGACGAAGACCCCCAGGACCACGACTCCGCCGACGATGAGCAGCCAGATCCAGGTATCCCAGTCGAAGGTCTCCCCCTCCTGGATGCCGAACACCAACGCGGACAGCCCCACCGCGGACAGGCCGACCCCGATCCAGTCGAACTGGTGGTCGTTCGTGCTCACCCGCGGGACGAGAACGGCCGCGAGGACGAGACCGGCGAGGCCGACGGGCAGGTTGATGAAGAAGATCCACTCCCAGCCGAACGCGTCGGTCAGCACGCCGCCGAGCAACGGACCGACGAGGGTCGCCACGCCGGCGACCGTGCCCCACACGCCCATTGCGGCGCCGCGCTTCTCGGCCGGGAAGATGCGAGTGATCAGCGCCATCGTCTGCGGGGTGATGAGGGCGGCGCCGACACCCTGCAGACCGCGGGCCGCGATCAGCTCACCGATCGACGACGACAGGCCGCACCAGAGGCTGGCCGCGGTGAAGACCGCCAGACCGAGCTGGTACATCGTCTTGGGGCCGAACTTGTCACCCAGGCGACCGGTGATCAGCAGCGGCACCGCGTAGGTGAGCAGGTACGCACTGGTGACCCAGACGACGCCGTTGACATTCGTGTCGAGGTCGGCCTGGATACGCGGCTGGGCCACGGCCACGATCGTCATGTCGACGAGGATCATGAAGAAGCCCACGCAGAGCGCCAGCATCGCGGCCCACGGGCGGCCGGTGACCATCTCGTCGATGCCCGCGTTCTGGCCGCGGGCGGCGTCGCTCGACTGCATTTCCTCGATGCTAGACCTGTCCGATTCGTGAACGGCCCGCGCGATCACGGGTTTCGCGGCAGCTCGGGGCGGGATGTCGCTCCGGATCATTACTGTGGAGCCCATGAGCACAGAGTCCGAGCAGAGCACCGCGTCCGAGGGCGAACAGGGTTCGTACGTGATGACCGGCGAGGAGTTCGTCCGGGACACGAAGTACATCGAGACCCGCATCACCGCCGACGGCCGGGACGGCTATCCGGTGGAGGCCGGTCGGTACCGGCTCGTCGCAGCCAGGGCCTGCCCGTGGGCCAACCGGACCCTCATCGTGCGGCGGCTACTCGGCCTCGAGGACGCCATCTCGCTCGGGCTGTGCGGTCCCACGCACGACAAGAACTCGTGGACCTTCGACCTCGACCCCGGCGGAGTGGACCCGGTCCTGCAGATCCCGCGACTCAAGGACGCCTACGAGAAGCGGATCCCCGGCTACCCGAAGGGGATCACCGTGCCGGCGATGGTCGACGTGCCGACCGGCGAGGTCGTCACCAACGACTTCCCGCAGATCACCATCGACTACTCGCTGGAATGGACCGCCTTCCATCGCGACGGCGCGCCGGAGCTCTACCCGGAGCGTCTGCGCGACGAGATCGACGAGGTCAGCCACGGCATCTACACGGAGGTCAACAACGGCGTCTACCGCTGCGGATTCGCCGGCAGCCAAGAAGCCTACGACGCGGCGTACGACCGGTTGTTCACCAAACTCGGCGAGTTGTCCGAGCGGTTGTCGACGCAGCGCTACCTGGTCGGCGACACCATCACCGAGGCCGACGTCCGGCTCTTCACCACCCTGGCGCGATTCGACGCGGTGTATCACGGCCACTTCAAGTGCAATCGGAGCAAGTTGAGCGAGATGCCGGTGCTGTGGGCCTACGCCCGGGACCTGTTCCAGACGCCCGGCTTCGGCGACACCACCGACTTCACCCAGATCAAACAGCACTACTACATCGTCCACACCGACGTGAATCCCACGCAGATCGTGCCGAAGGGCCCGGACCTCCGCGGCTGGCTCACCGCACACCATCGCGACGACCTGGGCGGTCGCCCGTTCGGTGACGGCACACCCCCCGGTCCCCCACCACCGGCCGAGGTCGTGCCCGCAGCGGACTGGGTACCGACGGAACGAGCGGCGGCGGAATGAAAGACAAGGCGTCACAAGGACTTTCGGCAGACCACGGCCGTACGCCCCCCGGCAAGGCCGTCGAGGTGACCGGCGGCATCCTGGACCGGGCACAGCGACTGCAGGCACCCGCGGTGAAGAAGTACGTCGATTCACTGCGGCGGAAGTACCCCGACGACTCACCCGCGCAGATCATCGAGCGGCTCGAGAAGCGTTATCTGAACGCGGTCACCGGTTCCGGCGGCGCCGTCGGCGCGGCGGCCGCGGTGCCCGGTGTCGGCACGATGACCGCGTTCGGGGCGATGACCGGGGACACGGCGTTCTTCCTCGAGGCGTCGGCCCTGCTCGCGCTGTCGATCGCCGAGGTGCACGGCATCCCGGTGCACGAGTCCGAGCGTCGCAAGGCCCTGGTCATGACCGTCGCGCTGGGCGAAGAGGGTGTGCTGGCCCTCGGTCGCGTGGTCGGCACCGGAGGCGGTGCGCTGCGCCGGCTCGGTGGAGCCGCCCTGCCATCCGGTGCGATCACCAAACTGAACAAGACCCTGGTGAACAAACTCGTCAAGAAGTACGCGATCCGCCGGGCGCCGCTGATCTTCGGCAGGCTCATGCCCGCCGGTATCGGTGCGGTCATCGGTGGTGTGGGGAGTCGCGCCCTCGGCCGCAAGGTCGTCCACAACGCGCGCGAGGCGTTCGGGCCGGCACCCCGGACGTGGGTCATCGACGTCGACTTCAGTGAAGCACCCACCCCGGATCCGCTCCCACCCGGTTCGTGGTGACCGCGGCGGCCGCACCGCACCCGCAGTCGTCGGCAGCCGCGCCCGGCTGGATCCGCCGACTCCTCGGTGAGTCATGGCGATACCGACGCGTCGTCGTCGTCACGATGATCTTCACCCTGGTCGCCGTTGGGGTGGACGTCCTGATGCCGCTGCTGACCAAGGCCGCGATCGACCACGCCACCGGCGTCGTCGACGACGGCCTCTCGCTACGCACCGTGATCATCGCGCTGGTCGTCTTCGCCGTCGTCCGTTACGCCTGCCATCTCGGCCGGCGGGTGTTCGCGGGACGGCTCGCGGTGAACGTGCAGAACACGCTGCGACTCCGACTCCTCGACACCCTGTTGCACCTCGACGGCCGCAGCCAGCACCAGATCCGCACCGGACAGATCGTGTCCCGCTCGATCTCCGACATCCAGGTCGTCCAGAGTCTGCTGGCCATGGCGCCACTGTCGTTGGGCGCCGCGGTGCAGATGGTCGTGGCCCTGGCCATCATGGCGTACCTGTCGCCGCTCCTGACCGGGGTGGCGTTGCTGATCGCCCCGCTCATCGCCCTCGAGGTGTGGCGTACCCGGCGCCGGCTGTTCGCGGCGACGTGGTCGGCGCAGCAGGCCGCCGCCGACGTCGCCCAGCACGTGGAGGAGACCGTCACCGGCGTGCGGGTCGTGAAGGGTTTCGGCCAGGAGGAACGCGCGGTCGACGACCTCATCACCCGGTGCCGGACGGTGTTCGCTCGCCGACTCCGCGCCGCCCGGATCAATGCTCGATTCGCCCCGACCCTGGCCGCCATCCCGCAGCTGGGCATGGTCGGGGTGATCGTCGTGGGCGGCTACCTCACGATGACCGGCGCGATCACGGCCGGCACCTTCGTCGCGTTCAGCACGTACGTCGCCACCATGACCGGCATCGCCCGACTGCTGACGAACCTGATCGTCAACGCCCAGCTGGCGCGGGCGGCCGTCGAACGCGTCTACGACGTCATCGACCATCCCCACGATCCGGGCGACACCGCGACCGGCACGCTGCCCGACGGCCCCCTGGGCGTCGAACTGGACGGTGTGGGGTTCGCCCACCACACCCACGACGCCGACGACCCGCCCGCCGTGCTGTCCGGTATCGACCTGCGGATCGAGCCGGGCGAATGTGTGGCGATCGTGGGTCCGCCCGGTTCCGGCAAGTCGACCATCGCCGACCTGGTCAGCCGGTTCGAACGACCCGACTCCGGGACGATCTCGCTGCTCGGCGAGAGCGCCGGTGACGAGCCGTCCCGGTACCGGATCGACGACCTCGCGCCCGAGGCACTCCACCGTGCCGTCGCCGTCGTGTTCGACGAGCCGTTCCTGTTCTCCGACACCATCACCGCGAACATCGCGATGGGCCCGGCAGCCGCCGGGGCCGACACCGCCGACCGGGTTCGGGCAGCAGCCGCCGCGGCAGACGCCGCCGAATTCGTCGAGGCGCTCCCCGACCGATACGACACCGTCATCGGCGAACGCGGACTCACCCTGTCGGGCGGGCAACGTCAGCGCATCGCCCTGGCACGCGCCCTGTTCGCCGACCCCCGCATCCTCGTGCTCGACGACGCGACGTCCGCGGTGGACGCGACCACCGAGGCGCGCATCCTGGGCGGGCTCCGCGACCGCCGCGCCACGATGCTGGTCCTCGCCCATCGACGTTCGACGCTCGTCCTCGCCGATCGCGTCGCGGTGCTCGACAACGGCCGGATCACCGCGCTGGGGACGCTCGCCGAACTCGAGGCGACCTCACCGCGCTTCCGCGGGCTGATGTCGAGCACCACGCAACCGGCACCCGACGGCGTCCACGACGACATCCCCGGCGCGGCCCCGGTCGCCGACACCGCGCCACCGCTGCGCGGACCGGGCCCGACCGAGATCGAGAGCCTGTGGCCCGAAGTAGCTTCCGACTCGATCGACGTCGCGGCCCGGACCTCTCCGGCGATGGGGGCGGGCTCACGGACCGGTCGCGGCGGCGGCGTGGCCAGCGCGCTCGGTTCGATGCCGGCCACCCCCCAGCTCCAGGCCTCGGTGGACGCGCTCCCCCCGGCGGTCGAGCGGCCGGAGGTCGACGTCGCCGCCGCCCGACGCGAGAACCCGGTCTTCACCCTGCGCGGACTCCTCGCGCCGGTCCGGTGGCTGCTCGCCGCCGCACTGCTCGCCATCGCCGTCGACACGCTCGTCGGCCTGGCCTTCCCGAGCATCGCCCGGGCGGTCATCGACTCGACCGGACACACCGAGGGGTCGACCCTTCTATGGGCCGCGGTCGGCGGTGTCGTACTGGTCGGGGTCGGCTGGGTCGCCGCGTCGTCGATGGCGATCACCTCGACCAGGGCCGGCGAACGGGTGCTGTTCGGACTGCGGATCCGCAGTTATGCCCACATCCAGCGCCTCGGACTCGACTACTACGAGCGCGAGCTGTCGGGCCGGATCATGACCCGGATGACGACCGACATCGATGCCTTGTCGACGTTCCTGCAGACCGGACTGACCTCGGCGATCGTGGCGGTGCTGACGCTCGTCGGCGTCGGTGTCGCGCTCCTGATCACCGGCCCCCTGCTCGGACTCCTGGTGCTGCCCGTCTTCCCCCTCCTGATCGCCGCGACGATCGTCTTCCGCCGCGTCGCGAGCCGCGCCTACACGCGCTCGCGCGAGCTGATCAGCGTCGTCAATGCGGACTTCCAGGAGAACATCGCCGGCATCAAGACCACGCAGACCTACCTGCGCACCGACGACGCCCAGGCCCGGTTCGCGCGTCGTTCCGGAGAATGGGTCGAGGCCCGGATGGTCTCGCAGCGGGCGATCGCCTCGTACTTCCCGCTCATCCAGCTCATGTCCGACATCGCGACCGCGATCGCGCTCGGCGTCGGCGCCGGGCAGGTGGCGTCGGGTTCGCTCTCGGCGGGCACACTCGTCGCCTTCGTCCTCTACCTGACGATGCTGTTCGGTCCGGTGCAACAGCTCTCGCAGGTCTTCGACGGCTACCAGCAGGCGGCCGTGGGGCTCCGCCGGATCGGCGACCTGCTGCGCACGCCGAGTTCGCTGCGCACCTCGACGAGAGCCGAGTCCCCGCCACACGGGGGCTTTGACGGCGTCGTCGACTTCGACCGGGTCGGATTCCGCTACCAAGGTTCGACGACGGATGCGCTGTCCGCCGTCGACCTGCACATCCCGGCCGGGTCGTCGCTCGCCCTGGTCGGCCGGACGGGCGCCGGCAAGTCGACGATCGTCAAGCTGCTGGCGCGCTTCTACGATCCGACCACCGGACGGGTCCTGGTCGACGGCACCGACATCGGTGACTACGAACTCGCCGGATATCGGCGGCGGCTCGGCCTCGTCCCGCAGGAGCCGCACCTGTTCACCGGCACCGTCGCCGAGAACATCGCCTACGGCCGGCCCGACGCCGATCGGGCCGCGATCGTCGACGCCGCCGCCGCGGTCGGCGCACTGCGCATGATCACCGCCCTGCCCGGCCGGATGAACCATCCCATCGGGGAACGCGGCCAGGGGCTGAGCTCGGGCCAGCGCCAACTCATCGCACTGGCCCGGGCCGAACTCGTCGAGCCCGATCTGCTGCTGCTCGACGAGGCGACCGCGACCCTCGACCAGGCCACCGAGGCGCAGGTCCTCGCCGCCGGTCGGGCGGTGACCCGGCACCGCACGTCGGTGATCGTCGCCCACCGACTGGCCACGGCCGCCCGCGCCGACACCATCGCGGTGGTGGACGGCGGACGGATCGTCGAACTCGGAACACACGAGGAGCTGCTCGCGTTGGGACAGAGGTACCGCGGCTTCTGGGATGCCGGTGTCGATCCCGACGAGCCGGCGGTGCCCCGCCCCGACTCACCCGCTCCGACCAGCGCACGGAGGGCCGCCACGACGGTCACGCGGGCCACCTCGGAACTGACTCCGTAGTAACAGGTCGGTAGGTGTGAGCGAGTCGACGACGCGTAGCATCGTCAGGTGGTTCACCGATAGTCTCCACAAGAGACGACGCGTGGCAGAGAACCCGGCACCTTCAGGGAATTGAGGCGAGATACCGCTGTGAGCAGCAGTTCGATTTCAGACTTCGGACAGAACACGTGGCTGGTCGAGGAAATGTACCAGCAATACAAAGAAGACCCGAACTCGGTCGACCCGAGTTGGCACGAACTACTGAAGAACTACGAACCCGGCGACAACGGTGGCTCCGCCCCGGCCGCCGCTCCGCCCTCGAATTCCGCAAAGCCCACTGCCGCAAAGACTTCGGCCACCACAGCGGCCACCTCGTCCTCCTCCTCGACCACGAGTGCGTCGACCAACGGGTCGTCACGCAACACCTCCGCGCCGGCCACCGAGACCACGCCGCGCAAGCAGGTCACCCTGGATCAGACCCCGGCGCGCACGGCACCGCGCAAACCCACCCCCGCCAAGGAGTCGACCGCCACGAAGGCGGCGTCGGGGCACAGCGTCGCCAGCCGTGACGGGTCGGCCCGCTCGCAGCCCAAGCCCGAGGCGGGCAAGGCCGCCGCGCCCGAGGCCCAGAAGTCCGGGTCCGCGAAGTCGGACGCACAGAAGTCCGAGAGCGCCGACGGCAACAAGGTCCTGCGCGGTCCCGCCGCGGCCATCGCGAAGAACATGGCGCTGTCGTTGGAGATCCCGACGGCCACCAGCGTCCGTGCGGTGCCCGCCAAGGCGATGATCGACAACCGGATCGTCGTCAACAATCACCTAGCGCGCACCCGAGGCGGCAAGATCAGCTTCACCCACATCCTGGGTTACGCGATCGTGCAGGCCATCAAGGCGTTCCCGAACATGAACCGGCACTTCGCCGAGATCGACGGCAAGCCGAACGTCGTCACACCCGCGCACACCAACCTCGGCCTGGCCATCGACCTGGTCGGCAAGGATGGCAACCGCACCTTGGTCGTCGCCGCGATCAAGGAATGCGAGACGATGGGCTTCGCCGAGTTCTACACGGCGTACCAGGACATCGTCCGTCGCGCGCGCGACGGCAAGCTCGGCGCGGCCGACTTCTCCGGTGTGACCATCTCGCTCACCAACCCGGGCACCATCGGCACCGTGCACTCGGTGCCGCGCCTGATGAAGGGCCAGGGCGCCATCATCGGCGCCGGCGCGATGGAGTACCCGGCGGAGTTCCAGGGCGCGAGCGACGAGCAGATCGCCGAACTCGGCGTCGGCAAGCTCATGACGCTGACGTCGACCTACGATCACCGGATCATCCAGGGCGCGGAGTCGGGCGATTTCCTCCGCACGATCCACGAGCTGCTGATCGACGACGCCTTCTACGACGAGATCTTCACCGCGTTCCACGTCCCCTACGAGCCGATCCGCTGGCGTCGCGACCTGCCCGCCGGCCTCGTCGACAAGAGCACCCGCGTCCTCGAGCTGATCGCGGCCTACCGCAGCCGCGGCCACCTGATGGCCGACATCGATCCCCTCATGATGGACAGCGATGCGCGCAGCAGCCATCCGGATCTGGACATCCAGAACTACGGGCTGACGCTGTGGGATCTCGACCGCAGCTTCAAGGTCGGCGGGTTCCACGGCCAGGAGAAGATGAAGCTGCGGGACGTGCTGTCGATCCTGCGCGACGCGTACTGCCGGCACGTCGGTGTCGAGTACACCCACATCCTCGAGCCCGAGCAGCAGAAGTGGCTGCAGGAGCGCGTCGAGATCAAGCACGTCAAGCCGCCGGTCGGTGAGCAGAAGTACATCCTGAGCAAGCTCAACGCCGCCGAGGCCTTCGAGACGTTCCTGCAGACCAAGTACGTCGGGCAGAAGCGCTTCTCGCTCGAGGGCGCCGAGTCGGTCATCCCGATGATGGACGCGGTCATCGACCAGAGCGCCGAGCACAGCCTCTCCGAGGTGGTCATCGGCATGCCGCACCGCGGCCGTCTGAACGTGCTCGCCAACATCGTCGGCAAGCCGTACTCGAAGATCTTCACCGAGTTCGAGGGCAACCTGAACCCGTCGCAGGCGCACGGATCGGGCGACGTGAAGTACCACCTCGGCGCCGAGGGCAAGTACTACCAGATGTTCGGCGACAACGAGATCAACGTGTCGCTGACCGCCAACCCCAGCCACCTCGAGGCAGTCGACCCGGTGCTGGAGGGTCTGGTCCGCGCCAAGCAGGACCTCATGGACGAGGACGATCGCTTCCCGATCCTCCCGCTCATGCTGCACGGCGACGCGGCGTTCGCCGGTCAGGGTGTGGTCGCCGAGACGCTCAACATGGCGATGCTGCCCGGTTACCGCACCGGCGGCACCGTGCACATCGTGGTGAACAACCAGGTCGGCTTCACCACCGCACCGGAACACTCGCGCTCGACCGAGTACTGCACCGACGTGGCGAAGATGATCGGCGCACCGATCTTCCACGTCAACAGCGACGACCCCGAGGCCTGCGTCTGGGCCGCGAAGCTCGCCGTCGACTACCGCCAGGCGTTCCACAAGGACGTCGTCATCGACCTCGTGTGCTTCCGCCGTCGCGGACACAACGAGGGCGATGACCCGTCGATGACGCAGCCGGCGATGTACGAGGTGATCGACACCAAGCGCGGCGTTCGCAAGAGCTACACCGAAGCCCTCATCGGCCGCGGTGACATCTCGACCAAGGAGGCCGAGGACGCTCTGCGCGACTACCAGGGACAGCTCGAGCGCGTCTTCAACGAGGTCAAGGAACTCGAGAAGTTCAGTGTCGAGCCGTCGCCCTCGGTCGAGGCCGACCAGACGCTGCCGACGAAGCTGGTGACCGCGGTCGACAGCAAGACGCTCGAGCTCATCGGCGACGCGTTCGTCAACGTGCCCGACGGTTTCACCCCGCACCCGCGTGTGAAGCCGGTCCTGGAGCGTCGCGCCGAGGCCGCCCGCAAGGGCAACATCGACTGGGCGTTCGCCGAACTGCTGGCGTTCGGGTCGCTGGTCATGGAGGGGCGCACCGTGCGTTTGTCCGGCCAGGATTCGCGCCGTGGCACCTTCACCCAGCGCCACTCGGTGCTCATCGACCGCAGCACCGGCTCGGAGTACACCCCCCTCAACCACCTGCAGCCCGCAGACGAGGAGAGCAACGGCGGCCGGTTCATGGTCTTCGACTCCCCGCTCTCGGAGTTCGCGGTCGTCGGCTTCGAGTACGGCTACTCCGTCGGCAACCCGGACGCCCTCGTGGTCTGGGAAGCGCAGTTCGGTGACTTCGTCAACGGCGCGCAGTCGATCATCGACGAGTTCATCTCCTCGGGCGAAGCCAAGTGGGGCCAGCTCTCCGACGTCGTGCTGCTGTTGCCGCACGGCCACGAGGGACAGGGACCCGACCACACCTCGGGCCGCATCGAGCGGTTCCTGCAGTTGTGCGCCGAGGGTTCGATGACGGTGGCGCTACCGTCGACGCCGGCGAGCTACTTCCACCTGCTGCGCCGCCACGTGCTCGACGGCATCAGCCGTCCGCTCATCGTCTTCACCCCGAAGTCGATGCTGCGCAACAAGGCCGCGGTGAGCCCGGTCGAGGACTTCACCGAGGACAAGTTCCGTTCGGTGATCGACGACCCGCACTTCCTCAAGGACGGCGCGGACCGCAGCAAGGTGAAGCGCGTCCTGTTGGTGAGCGGCAAGCTCTACTACGAACTCGCCGCGCGACGCGACAAGGAGAGGCGCGACGACATCGCGGTCGTGCGCATCGAGCAGCTCTACCCGGTGCCGCACCGCCGCCTGCGCAAGACGCTCGAGCAGTACGGCAACGCGAGTGAGTTCCGGTGGGTCCAGGAAGAGCCCGCGAATCAGGGTCCGTGGCCGTTCCTCGGCCTCTGGCTGCCCGAGGTGCTGCCGGATGTGCTCGGCGGACTGCGCCGGGTCTCGCGCCGCGCGATGTCCGCGCCGTCGTCGGGATCGAGTAAGGTCCACGCGGTGGAGCAGCAGGAGATCCTCGACGAGGCCTTCGGCGAGTAACCTGCCAGACGACGACTGCGGCCACCGACCCGAGAGGGTCGGTGGCCGCAGTCGTCTGAGCGGTCGTGGGTGCCGGTTCTAGGTCAGCCGGGCTTCGCAGATGTCGGCGGCCGCCGCGACGGCCTTGTCGGCGGGCGTCATCCGGCGGGCGAGAGCAGCAGCGGCCGAACGGGTTCCGTCGTCGAACAGGACCGCGAGACCCGCGCGCGCGTCGTCGTCGGTGAAACTCGACAGCCGGACGGCCGCCCCGACGCCCAGGGCACGGACCCGTTCACCCCAGAACGGCTGATCGGCGGTGACCGCGCAAACCAGGGTGGGGAGGCCGGCCCGCAGACTCGCCGCGGTGGTGCCGGCGCCGCCGTGATGGACTGCGGCCGCGCATCGCGGCAGGACCGACGCGTGGTCGACACCCGCGACGTAGAACACGTCCGGGTCGTCGGGATCGACTCCGGTCGGATCTCCCATGGCGATGAGGCAGCGCACCCCCTGGGCACGGGCGGCTGTCCGCCAGCGGGCGATCAGAGCCTCCGGGTCGAGGATCGGCATGCTGCCGAACGTCACGAACAGCGGAGCTTCGCCGGCGGCCAGCCATCGGCCGAGATCGGTTGCCCCGGCGTCGATCTCGGAGATACCCGCCCGGCTTCCCGCGGGCAGGTCGAAGAATCCGACGACGGGTTTGCGATCGTCCCACTCCGCGGCGAGGCCCGGAACCATCTCCGCATCGTAGGCCTGGATCTGGGGGATCCCGGAGGCGTTCAGCCGCACCGGCAGCGGTCGCCGAGCCCGGTCGAGCCCGAGCCGGCGCCGGAACCGATTCTCGTTCCATCCGGTCGCGGCCCAGGTCAACCGGTCGGCGAGGCGCCAGGAGCGCCGCTTCCACTCCGGCGACCAGCTGTCGGTGAGTCCCGGTACGGCGCCGAGGAGTCCGTTCTCCGACATCGGGCCGTATCTCAGCACGGTCAGCGGGATGCCCAGATGTTCGGCGACCGCCAGCCCGCGGTCCTGGCACAGCGGCGCGACGACGAGGAGGTCGGTGTCGCGCAGCGGCGCCGTACCCGCGATGAAGAGTCGCTCGAGGGCGGCGTCCAGGGCGTCGAATCCGCCGCGGACCGTCCGCAGCGCAAACGCCATCCGCGCCAATGGGTTACGACTGTTGCGCGCTGACCGCGCGTCCTCCGACGACCACGCGGTGCCGGAGTCGAGGCCGATCTCGTGGACGTCCCGCACGCCCGTTGCCCGCGCGAGACCGGCCAGGTTCGGTGGGACGAGGGCGCTCACGCGGTGGCCGCGCACCTGGAGTTCGAGGGCGAGGCAGATACCGGGCTGGATGTCGCCCCGGCTGCCGTACAGAACGATCGCGATGTGTGCCGGCGTCACCAGAATCGATGTCCGATCCGCCAGGCGGTCAACTCGTCGGCGATCAGTGTGCGCAGCCGGACGGGATCGCCGAAATCGTCGGGGTCGATGCCGAAGAACGTGAGCGTGACGGTGTCGCCGTAGGTGACCGCCCAGGCGGCGACCGCCGGGCCGCGTTCGCGCCGCTCCTGGGCGGGCATCCCCTGCATCACCGCGCGGATGGCGAACCGGGAAGCCGTGTGACCGCCGATCCGCATCGCCGAGTCGGGCGTGGCCCCGAGATTCGACACGGTGGTGTCGGGTCCGGGGATTCCGCGCATCAACCGACCGATGAGTCGTCTCGGCAGGATGCGCACGATCGGCTGCAGGTTGTCGGCGGCCTGATCGGCCCCGGACTCGGCGTAGTCGACGAAGGCCCGTTTGCTCGATGACCGGATGGCGGTGAGGTCGGTGTCCGGTTCGACGGGGTCGGCAAGGCGGATCCACACCCCGCCCGACGCATTGGCGCGGTTGTCGTCGTCGCCGTCCCGCTTGCTGACCGCGATGCACACCTTCATCGGACCGTCGAGCGGGCGACCCGAACGGTGCACGATACCGGCGAGCAAGGCGGTGAACAGGGAGTTGCCGGTACCGCCGTGCTCGGTGGCGCGCGCGGCCCATTCGGTTGCCGAGACGTCGACCGTCGCCAGCGTCGTGTCCGGCTCGGGCGCGGACCGTGGTCTCGCCGGACGCGTGGTACGCGACGATCCCGGCGCGGATCGGGTGTCGGCGGACCCGGTGTCGGTGCCTCGCGCCGCCCGGGCCTCGCGGATCAGGATTCGCGCTGATCGGGCGGCTGCGCGCACCGACTCGGCGGCGTCGGCGGCGTCGGCGCGGACCGCCTCCCAAGAGTGTCCGCTGACGGGAGCGGGCAGACCGGCGGTGCGGCCCGCCGCGGCGTCGGCCACCAGCCGGTAGAGGCCGTGACCGTCGGTGATCATGTGGGAGGCGAGCAGGGACACCGCGCGCCCGCCGCCGCGGATCCGGGCCGAGTCGAGCTGCCAACCGGTTCCCCGCACGGGATCGAGACGGCTCGCGCGGAGGACGGCGTCGGCCCACTCCCCGACGGCGTCGGCCTCGACGACCGCCACCGGCCCGGGTCGGACCGGCATCGTCGATCGCACCCAGCGGTGCCGGGCGAACGGGACCCGACGGCGCGACACCGCACGATGCAGCGGCCCGGCCGCGAGTCCGGCGCACAACGACTCGATCGCCGCGTCCCCCGGGTCGTCGTCGAAGACCCAGGTGATCTGGATGGGCGCACCCATCCCGAACAGTTCCGCGACGAGCAGGTACGACTCGTCGGGGCCGGTCACGCGGAGTACCTCGGCGGGACGGGTGTCGGTTGCCGTTGCCGTCACGTGTGCTCCTCAGCTTCACGAGGTGTCATGATCACCAGATCTCATGGGGCAGACCCCAGGCCGTCAGTTCCCGGTCGAGCAGGTCCGCGACCACGGCATCGGAGGGAAAACTCGTCTCGTCGCAACCGAGCACGGTGAAGGTCACCTGATCACGGGTGCGGACCAGCCACGACTGGACGCCGTCACCGAAGCGCTGGCCGACCGAGGCGTCGACGCCCTGAGCCATGCCGCGGAATGCGACCTTGCGCGCCGACCGCCCGCCGAGCACCGTCGCCTCCGGGGGGATGTCGCCGAGGTTGGAGATCACCGCGTCGGGAATCCCGTTGCCCGCGCTGACCAGCTTCACGATGACCGCGGGCGGCAGGAACCAGGCCAACGGCCGCAGGTGGATGTGCGGTGCCCGGCGGCCCTCCGACAGTCGGACGAAAGCCGCCTTGCACGTCGCCCGGATCCCGCCGAGATCGCCACCGGCGACCGGCTCGTCGGTGAGGTACACCGACACACCGGCGATCGGGTTGGACCGGGTGTCCGCCTCGCTCTCACGACGGTCGACCGGCACCCCGACCTTGATCGGATTCGGCAGCGGCGCATGGCCACTGGAGCGCAGCAAGCCGCTGACCACCGCGATGAACAGCGTGTTCGCGGTGCCGTCGTGCTCGGCGGCGACCCGGTCGAAGTCCGTCGCGGGGACCGTCGCGGTCGCCCAGGTGAAGTCGGCGGCCGGCGACCGTTCGGCTATCGGCGCGCGGACCGGACGCGGGTCGGGTTCGGGGCCACCGGCCTTGCGCTGCTCGAGTGCCGCCCGCACGAGCCCGGCGAGGACCGCGCCGGCCTGCGACCCGGCGTCGGCGAGGTCGCCGATCCGCTGCCGCCGCCACGAGACCGGCGGACGCGTCGTCGCCGCAAGATCGGCCCCGGACGCCCGGTCCGCGTCGCGAGCCAGTGGCACCTCCGACGCCGAGGCGGCCTCGGCGGCCGCCGCGAGCATGCCGCGACCGTCGGTGACGACGTGCAGGGCACAGAGGGACACCACCGTTCCACCCGACGCGGTGGGCGCCGACCGCAGGCGCCAGCACCGCCCGCCCTCGGCGTCGAGGGGAACCGAGGACATCTCGGCGGTCGCCCAGTCGTCGATCTTCGCCTCCGGCACCGGTCGGCTGTCGGCGGCCAGCCCGGGTGCGTCGGGCGCGGCAATCCACCGCGGGCGGGCTCCGACGACATCCGGTACGACGAGCATGCGGTTGAGGCGCCCTCGCGCGAACGCGGCGTTCATCGCGGTCAGCGTCTCGATCGAGACCTCCTCGTCGAACACCCACACGAGCTGGAGCACCACCGACCAGCCGAGTGCCGGCGTGACGAACCAGAACGGGGCGTCCTCGGAGGTCAGGCGCTCGCCTCGGATCGCCGCCCGCTCGTCGCGGAGCCGGGCTGCGAGGCCACGCAGACCCGGTGCCCGCCCGGCGTCGGGTTGTTCGGCCATGGGCGACTTCGTCGTCGTCATACGTCCACCTTCGTTGCGCTGTGACTGTGTGGTCCCTGTGGGAGCCGTGGCCCCGTGCTCGAGCTTGTCACCGAACGCTCGATCTCGCGCACGGCGTCCCCGAGCGCCACATCCTCGGCCACCAGGGCGTCGCGGAGCCGTCCGGACCGCTCGGCGGCTGCGGGATCGAGCATCGACGCGACGGCGTCGGTCAACCGGTCCACGTCCAGGTCCCGTCCCGCGCGGGCCATCGGCATCGCCACGCCGACCCCCAGGCGTTCGAGTTCGGCGCCCCAGAACGGCTGATCCGCGCCGTACCAGCAGACGACCGACGGCCGGCCCGCGCGCAGAACGGCCGCCGTGGTTCCGGCGCCGCCGTGGTGGACCACCACCGCGCATCGGCCGAAGACCGTGCGGTGATCGACCTGGGACTCGATCCGCACCGCCTCGGATGCGATCTCGGCCCGGACCTCGGCGTCCAGTTCGGTCCAGCCGGCGCACACCAGGACTCGTCGACCGAGCCGCCGACCGAGTTCGGTGACGACGCGTAAGGTGGCCGCCTCTCCCCGCAGCGGCATGCTCCCGAATCCGACATAGATCGGGGCGTCCCCGGCGTCGAGCCAGGACGTGAGCGCGTCGGACCCGGCGACGGGCTGGTCTGCCGGCGATCCGAGGAAACCGACCGTCGGACGACGACGAACCGCGGAGTCGGCGGTCCATCTGCGTTCGTGCTCTACGCCGAACATCGGGTCGTAGGCCTGCAATTCGAGGCCGGGCGCTGCCCGCAGTCGGGCGGCGTAGGAAGCCGACGACCCGGGCGACCCGAGGTGCATGCGCAGCCGGCGCTCACGCCGTCGGGTGAGGACGGCGAACGCGGCGTCGTAGGCGGCCCATTGCGTCCGGACGGCACGCGGTCCGCCCGGGAGGTGACCGGGCACCGGTGCGACCCGACTGTTACGCCGCACCGGCGCGTGATGAAGGGAGATCAGGGGGACGCCGGCGGACTCGGCGAAGGCGAGAGCGGGCTGTTCGGTGATCAATCCCGTGACGATGACATCGGCAGCGTCGACGACCTCGGCCATGTCGGAGACGAGCTGGTCCCACCCGGCGTTCCGGAGCGACAGCAGCACGCGCAGCCGTCGCAGCGGATGACGGCCGGCCTGCTTCCGGGCTCGCGCCACCGACTCGAGGTGGGCCCGGGTGTCCACGCCGAGACGCACGACCTCGAGCCCGGTGATGCCGTCTGCCCAATCCAGAGCCGGCCCGATCATGTTGGGCGGCACCCCGAGACGGACGTCGTGTCCGCGCCGCGCGAGCGCGCAGGCCAGCACCGTCGCCGGTTGGACGTCCCCGCGGGTTCCGTTGATCACGAACGAGATCCTCATGCCGACCGCCCGGTGATCCCGGCCCCCGGCCGGGTGGTGATCCCGGTCTCCGGCCGCGCGCCGCGGTGGCCGACCGTGTTTAGAATCGGTCCCGATCCGCCACCGCCGGGCACGGGTCGCCCATCCGACCGCACCCAGACGTGAGGGGTTCGACGTTGAGGTTCGTGATCGCAGTCAACGGCAGTCGCGGCGATGCCCAGCCGGCCGTCGCCCTGGCCGCCGAGCTCGTGGGCCGGGGCCATACGGCGACTCTCGCGCTGCCACCCGACCTGGTCGACTTCGGCAGCGGCGCAGGGGTTCCCACCGAGTCGTACGGGTCGAGCACCCGTGCCCTGCTCGACTCGGAGATGGTCCGGGAGGACATGCGGTCGAAGAACCCCCGGACCCGGTTGCGTGCGGTGTCGGCGATGTCGGTGCGGGACGGCCGGGCGATGCAGCAGCGGTTGCTCGAACTCGCCGACGGCGCGGATGCGATCATCGCGAGCAGCGCCGGTCAGGAACGCGCCCACAATGTCTCGGCGGTCCTCGGCATCCCCCACATCCCGTTGCACTACTGCCCCATCCGGCGCAACAGCTCGGTGTCGTTGCTCGCGCACCTGGGCATCGACGCCCCGGCGATCGTCAACGACCTGAGCTGGCGCGTCGCCGAACGCGCCCTGTGGCTCGCCACCCGCTCGGCGGAGACCACGCTGCGGGCCGATCTCGGACTGTCGCCGCTGAACCACCCGTATTCCGAACTCATCGGCCGTACCGGCGTTCCCGAGATCCAGGCCTACGATCCGGCTCTCTTCGACGGACTCGCGACCCAGTGGGGCCGGCGCCGGCCGCTGGTCGGGTTCTTCACCCTTGCGGCCGCGCAACGCGCCGGGGTGGGCGACGCCGGACTCGACGGGGCCTCGGGAGCGGGGACGCTGGCCGACTGGCTCGACGCCGGCGACGCCCCGGTGTACGTCGGCTTCGGCAGCATGCTGCCCGCCGACCCCGACGGTCTGGCCGATGCATTCCGGACCGCAGCGCGGCGACTCGGGATCCGCCTGCTGGTGTCGGGCGGCTGGAGCGGTTTCATGTCGACCGAATCCGGCTCTGCCACATCCGAATCCGAAGCATCGGGACTCACGGATGCGATCCGCGTCGTCGGACACGTCGATCACGACACCGTGCTGCCGCGGTGTCGGGCCGCGGTCCACCACGGCGGCGCGGGTTCGGTGGCCGCCGGGTTGCGTGCCGGCCTGCCGACGCTGATCACGTGGGTCGGCGCCGATCAGCCGATCTGGGGCCGGGCGGTGAGCAAGGCCGCTGTCGGGGCCACGCTGCCGATGGCGCGGGTGACAGCGGAGTCGCTGATCGGCGCCCTCGACACGATCCTGGACACCGAGGTCCGGGGACGGTCCGCCGAGCTCCGCAGTCGGCTCATCGCCCCCGACGAGGCCGTACACGCGGCGGCCGACATCGTCGAGGACACGATGCTTGTCACGACGGTGCGCGGCGCCGGCTGATCCCGGAACGCCGACCGACCGCCCGACCCTATGGGAGGACTCGATCGGAACCACCGCCCCGCAACAGGTTTCGCGGGTCGACACGCCCGGTCCGGGAGTCGTAGGACCGCAACACGACGAGTCGTAGCGCATGCGCGACCGTGATTGCGGGCACGTACACCGCCGCCGAACCCGCTGCCAACCCGAAGCGACGGTGCAGCAGGAACGTGCGCGGCAGGAAACTCATGTAGCGGACGAACGGCACCATGCCGGTCTCCATCCGGCGCGGTGACACCCCGACGGTCAGCGAGCGGAGAAACGCGTTCCGACCCCCGGCGTCACCGACACACAGTCCCATGTCGACGTCTTCGAAGATGTTGCGGCGCATGCTGACACGGTCCCGGATCCGCACCCAGGTCGCACGGCGCAGCACCATGTTCGAGCCGTACAGGACAGGCACCTCGGACACGGACTGCTCGCCCCGCAACCTGTTCAGCGGGTGCAGCCGGGTCTTCCACCGGTCCAACCTGCCGGCGAGCGGCACGTCGTAGGCCTCCCCTCGCCCGCACAGGGCCGCCCAGTCACCGCGGACATCCGCGGTGAAGAACTCCACGATCGTCCGCGCCCAGTCCGGCGGCACCCGGGTGTCGGCGTCGATGCGGGCGATGAGATCACCGGTCGCGGCGTCGAGTCCGGTGTTGCGCGCGTAGACCAACCCCTGTCGTACTTCGTCGATCACCCGGACACGGGGATCAGCCGAACACCAGGCATCGATCACCGCCCGGCCGCCGTCGGTCGAGTTGTTGTCCACCACCACGATCTCGGTGATCTGGTCGAACTGTGCGGCCAGGCGGGTCAGGCAGTCGCCGATCGTGTCCTCCTCGTCGAAGACCGGGACGACCACCGAGAAGGTGAGCGGCGTGCCCATGATGGCTACTCCTTGCGCTGATCGGTTCGGTGCGGACACTCAGGTCCGCCGCATGTAGGTCCGCAGGGTCACCGGCACCACGACGGCGAGGACCGCCGCCGCGCCCACGAGCGTGTAGGCGATGTCGGTTCCCACGTCCTCGCCCGCGGCCAGTCCGCGCGCCGCCGTGACGAGATGGGAGACCGGATTCGCCGACGCACAGGCCTGCATCCACCCGGGCATGGTGTCGATCGGGACGAGGGCGTTCGACACGAAGGTGATCGGCATCAGCACGAGCATCGAGACGCCCTGGACGGTCGACGCCTTGTCGAGCAGGACGCCGAGCAGCGCGAAGATCCAGCTCAGCGAGAATGCCACCACCACGATCAGGACGCAGGCGACCGCGACCCCCACGGGGCTCGCCGGCCGGTACCCCATGATCACCCCGACGCAGACCGTGATGGCCGAGGCCACCACATACCGCAACGTGTTGGCCACCAGTGCGCCGGCCAGCGGCGCGATGCGCGCGATCGGCAGCGACTTGAACCGGTCGAACACCCCGCGATCGAGGTCCTCGCGCAGCTGGACGCCGGTGACCACCGACGCCGCGACACACACCTGGACCAGTACGCCGGGAATGAGCAGCGGCAGGTAGCCCACCACGTTCCCGGCGATCGCGCCGCCGAAGATCGAGGAGAACATGACTGTGAACACGATGGGAAGCACGATGACGTCGAACAGCTGCTGCGGGTTGTGTTTGATCTTCAGCAGGCCACGATGGGTCATGGTGAGTGACTGCATCACCGCGGCGGTCGGCCGAACCCGGTCGTGGGATTCGGCCGGGGCGTCGCCGGCGGCGAGTGCGCTCGGCTGCAGGGAACCGGTGGTCATGCGCGGGCTCCCGCCGAATCCGCCTGTGCCGCCATCGGTGCCGATCGCGTGGGGTCGCCCCCGTCGGTCAGCGCGAAGAACACCTCGTCGAGGGTCGGGCGCACGACGTTGACCGAGGTCAGCCCGAGCCCGCGCGCGCGGAGCGCACCGAGGATGTCGGCGAGGGGGTCGATGTCGGACATGGGCAGTACGAGGATGCCCTCGCCGCGCGCGATCGTTGCCTCGCCGTTCGCGGTGAACGGCGCGCACACCTCTGCCGCGGCGATCAGATCGTCCGCATCGGCCAATTCGAGTTTCACACTCATGTCGCCGACTCCGGCTTTCAATTCGTCGGCGGTCCCGTCGGCGACCACTCGGCCGCGATCCATGACCGCGATGTGATCGGCGAGTTCATCGGCCTCGTCGAGATATTGGGTGGTCAGCAGCACGGTCGAACCGCGCGCCACCATCTCACGAACCGTCTGCCACATCTGCGCCCGCGTCCGTGGGTCGAGTCCGGTGGTCGGCTCGTCGAGGAACAGCAGGCGAGGCCGGGTGATCAGCGAAGCCGCGAGATCGAGGCGCCGGCGCATCCCGCCGGAGAAGTGCCCCACCCGGCGGGTGGCGACCGCCCCCAGCCCGAATTCCTCGAGCAGTTCGTCGGCACGGACCCGGGCGCGGCGGCGCGACGACCCGATCAGACGACCGAAGATCATCAGGTTCTCACGGGCGGTGAGATCCTCGTCGACCGAGGCATATTGCCCCGTGACCCCGATGAGCGATCGAACCGCCGTCGCCTCCGCGACGACGTCGTGCCCGAAGATCCGGGCGTCCCCGGCATCCGGGCGCAGCAAGGTCGCGAGCATGCGCACGGTGGTGGTCTTGCCCGCACCGTTGGTTCCGAGCAGGGCGAACACCCCGCCCGCGGGTACGTGGAGGTCGACGGCGTCGACCGCACGCGTCCCGCCGTACTGCTTGGTCAGACCGTGGGCCTCGATGGCCGGGACGGTCGTGGACATGGCACCCCCGATGCGTGTGGTCGACTTCGAACGGGCCCACTCCCGGCGCCCTGCTCGGCCCCACGGTAGGTGAGCTCCCCGGGTGCCGCAACGTGACCTGTCCCGGCATACCGTGCTGCCCGGCAATGCATTTCGGCACAACCCGGCCTGACCGCGCATTCCCTCCGATGCCACCCCTGTGCGGCAACCGCTCGTCATCAGTTCTTTACATGAACGCAACGAAACACCCTTGACCGCAAGGCCGAACACCCAATTCAGATTAAAAACCTCTGTCTCGCAGCGCGATTCCGACACCGGCGGTGCGTCCGTGCACACCTGGACACCGTCCCCGTGATGAAGCTCACGGACTCCTGCCGCTGCACATGTCCGATGTGACCGCTTAGGCTCGGTTCAGACACAGGCGGCCGTGATGCGGTCCGTTCGACCGGAGAGACCTCCGAGACGTCGTCGGACAAGGTCGTGCGCGTGCATCGGGGTACGGGCGATTCCTGTTGTCTCAGATCAGAACTCATGGGCCGGGGGGCCATGCCGGCGAAGGCATGGCATGGCGTCGCGGCCCGAGAACGGATGACCGACGCATGGACGACCGCGAATGAAGTTCACCGAACTGTCCGACTATCCCGTCCCGCCCGGGACGGTGACGATCTGGACACCGACCACACGCGCGGATTCCGCGGGCTGGCACACCGATCCGCGACCGTTCACCTACGACCAGTCCGCCTCGATACGACGGTCGACCGCCTGCGACTCCGACGAGACCTCCTGGCTCGGGGCGATTTTCGAGATCGACGACGATCTCGACGACGAGCACTTCGATGCGTGCCTGCGCGGGTGGATCACCCGGCACGAAGCCCTCCGCTCGACCTCGGACCCGACGGCCGACGACCCGCACCACGGCCGGCGTACCTACCGCGGAGCGCACCTCGGCGTCGACGCCGAGGCCGTCGGCGGATTCGACTCGGGGGACGACGTCCGCGAGCTGCTCACCGCGGTCTTCGACACCAGGCTCGCGCCGACGCGGTGGCCGCACTGCATCGTGGCCACGATCGAGTCCGAGCGCGGCTTCACCGTCGCCTTCGCCGCCGACCACGTGGTGATGGATGCGTACTCGATCCTGTTGAGCATGAGCGAGATCCGCCGGCTCTACCTCTCCCCACGGCGCGGCTCGTCCACCGAGATGGCGGAGGTCGGCAGCCACCTCGACTTCAGCGTCCACGATCGGGCGGTGGGACTCGGACTCACCGTCGATCACCCCGTCGTCGCACGATGGCGCACCTTCCTGGACAGCTCCGCCGAGACCCCGGGCTTCGACCTCCCGCTGGTCCGTCCGCACCTGCAGACCCGGGACCGTGCGCGCACCCCGCGCCAGCGCGGCATCTCCGAGTATGTCGCCACCGACAACCAGGCGACCTTCATGACCTCGGCGGCGCGTGCGCGCGGACACGGTACCCAGACCGCGGTGTTCGCCGCCCTCGCGGTCACCCTCCGCGCACTCACCGGCCGGGCCACGCTGCGGCTCACGATGCCGATGCACACCCGATCCGAGGCACGGTATGCCGGGTCGGTCGGCTGGTATGTCGGTCTGGCGCCGCTCGAGGTCGACCTCACCGCCGCCCACACGTTCGACGACGCGCTCGACGCGACCGCGGCCGCCATCGACGCCGTGCGCCATCTGCCGTCCTTCCCCTATCAGCGCATCGTCGAACTGCTCGGTAGCGGCGGCGAACCCGAGTTCGTGGTGTCGTATCTCGACATCCGCCACGTCCCCGGGGCGGCCGAATGGGAGGCGGCCCGCGCGCAGATCCTGCGGGGCGGCTCACGGTCGGACCGCGAGGTCTACCTCTGGATCGCGCGTGTACCCGGCGGGATCACCCTGTCCGCCCGACATCCCGGCCATGACCCCGCCGACGCGAGCATCCGCGACCTCCTCACGACCTACGCGACAGTGCTGCGAGCACTCGCCACCACCGGCACCGGACTGCCCCTGTCCTCCTACACCCACGCGAACTTCGCCGGCGCCACCGCGATCGACGGCGCCCGCCCCGCATGACCGACGAGAGGACCCGATGAGAATCACGGCCATGGGCAACTGGCGCCCACAACCGGGGACCGCCGTGCGATTCGATCCGACCGAGGCGTGCCGCGAGGCCGCGGCGGCCACACCCGTCCACACCGCACCGGTGACCTTCCTGGCCCAGAACCACGTCCGCGGTGCTGCGGTGGCCCGGGCCGCGGGCCGTACCCATCGCGGATACCTGGGATCGGGCACGGAGATCGACGGCGACCTCGACACCGTGGCACTCGGGACCGCCCTGACGCTCTTCGTCCGGCGACACGAGGTGCTGCGCACCTGGTTCGAATGCCGCGACGGAGAGGTCACCGCCCATGTCGTCGACCCGTCCGACATCGAGTTCGAGGCACACGTCGACCGCGAACTGGCGAGCACCGAGGACATCCACCCCTATCTCGTCGACCGATTCGACCGCGAGACCCCGAGCGACTCCTTCCCCGGCTTCGCCTTCGGGGCCATCCGCCGCCCGGGCGGCTTCGCCATCTTCCTGGCGTGCGATCACGCGCTCTCCGACGGCGCCTCACAGGCCCTCGCCCTCGACGAGATCGCGCAGATCTACGCCGAACTGATCCGGCCGAACGGGCACGGCCACCCCGAGCCGGACCCCGCGACGCCGGCCGCCGGGAGTTACTTCGCCTATGCGGCCGCGGAAGCCGAGGTGACTGCCGTGCACCTGGCCGGGTCGCCCCAGACCAGGGAATGGCAGGACATCTTCCGACGCCACGACCTGCAGATGCCGCGCTTCCCACTGGACCTCGGCTTGAGTCCGGGAGAGACAGCGCAGGTGGCCGGGGTCGAGGTCTCACTGCTCGATCGCGCCGGCATCGTCGCCTTCGACGCCGCCTGCCGGGCGGCGGGGGGTCGGTTCGTCGACGGCATCTACGCCGCCATCGCCGTCGCCGACCGCGAACTGGCCGGCGCGGACGACTACTACGGCATGACGGTGTTCAACACGCGTGCCGCGCTCGACGGGTACGCGACGTCGCAGGGATGGTTCTGCAACTTCGCCCCGGTCGAGTTCTCCCTCGCCGGCGCGTCGACGTTCTCCGAACTCATCCCGGCGGCCCATGCGGCCCGTCGCCGCGCTCGTGACCTGGCCGGCGTCCCGGTCGCCGCCGCACTGGCCGCCATCGCCGCCGCCGGGGCCACCCCGGACGCGATCATCACCGCACCGAACCTGTTGTCGTACATCGACTTCCGCTGGTTCCCCGGCACCTCGCGCGAGGCCTTCCGGCGCGGTGCGCTGTTCACCGGGGAGGGGCGCACGGCCAATGCGTCGGCGTGGATCAATCGCGATCACGACGAGCTCTACCTGGGTAGCCAGATCCCGGGCACGCCCTTCGCCGAGTCGGTGGCCCGGCCCTACTACGAGCGGCTACGCGACATCATGACCGACATCGCCGCGACCGGCGATCGGCGAATCCAGGCACCGGCGGCCGGTTCCGGGCGAGCTGCCCCGGCCACCGACACGGCGCTACGCAGAGGAGCGTGAGTGGGCGTGCACGTCACCACCATCGATCGCTACTGCCCACCCGCCGGCGAGCTGCTGACCTGGACCGTGGACGTCTCGGCCGCCCGGCCCGAGATGTCCGACGTACCACCGTCGTTCAACCAGACCGTGCACCTGGCCACGGCCGGTGACTCGAGTACGTGGCTGGCCGCCGCGTTCACCGTCCGCGGGCGCGTGGACCGTGCGGCGCTCGGGTCCGCCTACCGGGCGCTCATCGCCCGGCACGGCACCCTGCGGTCGTCGTTCTCGGCGGGGCCCGCGGGAATCCGGCGACACGCATACGATCCGGACGACCTGGTCCTGCACCTCGGCAGCGTGGTCGACACGACCGCCGACACCGTCCTACGCGACCGGCTTCGCGACACCCTCGATCACGCGTGTCACCCCTTCGGTTACCCCGCGTTCCTGTTCGCGGCAATCGACCGCGACGACGCGTCGACGATCATCTGCGGATTCGACCACTCCCATGTGGATGCCTACTCGATCTCCATCGTCATCGACGACCTGCACCGGTTGTACGACGGATACCGTTGGCACGGCCAGCTTTTCGATCCCACCGCCCTCGCGATGAGCGGGAGTTTCGTCGACTTCTGCGCCGCGGAGTCACAAGCGCCCCCGGTCGCACTGTCCGACCCGCGGATGCGCCGATGGCTCCGGTTCTTCGACGACCGGGACGGCACACTGCCCACCTTCCCGCTGGATCTCGGGGTCGAACCCGGCGCCACCGCGCCACAGGCCACCGAAGTGCGCGCACTCCTCGGCCGGCGGGAGACGGAGCAGTTCGCCGAGTTGTGCCGGCGCAGCGGCGCGAGCGTGTTCGGCGGGACGCTGGCCGCGATGGCCGACGCCGTGCGCCGCTGCGGCGGCGGACCCGAACTGCCACTTCTGTTCCCGATGCACACGCGACGGGAAGAGAGGTGGCGCAACGCAGTCGGATGGTTCACCACCAATGCCCCGCTGCGGGTCGTGGGCACCGGCGATCTGCTGGAGACGATCCGGCGTACCGGGCCCGAACTCCGCCGCGCGGTCACGCTCGGCGAGGTTCCCGTCCCACAGGTGATCGAGGCGATGGGCGGACTCCGTCGCACCCGTTCGGACATCTTCATGGTGTCCTATGTCGACTACCGGCTGCTCCCCGGCGCCGACCGGCACCGGACCATCGACGCCCACCACATCTCGAACGCGACCACCGCCGACGACGCGCAGTTCTGGATCTCGCGCACCGACGACGGACTCGCGCTGCGCGCCCGGCACCCCGACACGCTGACCGCGCATCGCACCATCCGCCGGTTCACCGACGAGCTGATCCGCACCCTGCGGGCGGGCGTCGAACTGGCGGCGGCCGGCGACACCGACATCGAGGAGCTGGACGGAGGCGCGGACACCGCGCACGTGGTCGGTCTCTGACCACCAGGTTTGAGAGGTCGCGAGGGGGATACTCCCCAGTCGTCCCCTGCCGTGGTGAAGAACCCGCCGCGACGATCCAGGTCTCTTCCGGAGGTCGGCTCTCATGACATCTGCGAACGCGCGAACCGCCCGGTCACCCATCCAGATCGCGGCACTGGCGGTCGGTGCGGTGTTCCTACTCGTCGGCATCCTGGGTTTCATCCCGGGCATCACCACCGGCTACGACACCCTCACCTTCGCCGGCCATCATTCCGAGGCCGCCCTCCTGGGGATCTTCCAGGTGTCGGTTCTGCACAACATCGTCCACCTGCTCTTCGGCGTGGCGGGCATCCTGATGGCGCGGACGGCGTCCTCGTCGTTCCTCTACCTCGTGGCCGGCGGCGCGGTGTACCTGGTGCTCTGGGTGTACGGACTCCTGATCGACCACCACAGCGCCGCCAACTTCGTCCCGGTGAACACCGCCGACAACTGGCTGCACTTCGTACTCGGCGTCGGGATGGTCGGTCTCGGCCTGCTCCTGCGCGGTCGTTCGGTCCCAACCGGCACCCGCCGCACGGGACCGGTCGGCGGTCAGCGGTTCTGAACCCGGTCGCCGGCCTCTACTGGATCGTCGCCGCCGCGAGGGCGGGAAGCGCGGCGGTGATCAGGGCGAGCAGTTCGTCCCGGGTGAGCGCTTCGGCGTCGACCGGCTCGGCGGTGAGCCAGCGGATCGTCGTCTCCTCGACGAACGCGATCCAGCCGTGCACGCTCATCACGACGACCGGGGTCACCTCGACCCCGAACACGGGTGCGTGGTCGAGCACGCGGGCGACCATCACCTCCCGGGTGCGGTCGAAGACCTCGCGCATCGCGGCGTCCGAACTCGAGGCCCCGCGGATCAGCGCGGTGTAGGCGGTGCGGTTCTCGCTCACGTAGTCGACGAACGCGGCCATCGATGCCGAGAGGATGGCGATCGGGTCGCCGAGGGACTCGTCCGGCTCGGTGCGGGCGAGCATCCGGTCGGCCTGGGCCTGTGCGATCGCGACGTGGAACTCCTGCTTCGACGCGAAGTAGTGGAACAGCAGGGCGCGCGACACCCCGGCGGCATCGGCGATCGCGTCGATCGTGATCTCCTCCAACGGCCGGTCCCTGACCATCGCGAGCCCGTAGTCGATGAGCTGGTCACGACGTGCCTCGGGACTCATGCGCGTGCGCTTGTGCGGCGCGCGCCGGTGGTCACCTCCGTCGTCGCCGGTCGTCTCGCCGCTGATTGTCTTGCCGTTGATCACCGACACCGCGCACATCCTCGTCTACTGGCCACGCGGCCAGCCTACCCTCTATTGAGGGTTGTTCAATAGCTATTGACACGTGTTCAGTACCACCTTATGGTGACACCATGACAACGAACGATGTAGAGATCGCCATCATCGGTGCCGGCTTCTCGGGTCTGGGCGCCGCGGTCCGTCTCAAGCAGAACGGTTTCGACGACTTCGTCCTCCTCGATCGCGGCAGCGACTTCGGCGGGACCTGGCGCGACAACACCTACCCGGGCGCGGCCTGCGACGTCCCCTCGCAGCTCTACTCCTTCTCGTTCGCGAAGAACCCCACCTGGTCGCGGTCCTACTCTCACCAGCCCGAGATCCACGACTACATCAACGGGGTCGCCGACCGGTTCGGAATCGGCGCGAAGGCGCGCTTCGGCACCGAGGTGACGCGGACCGCATGGAACGAGGACGCGGGCCGTTGGATCATCGACACCCTGCAGGACGGCAAGACCGATCAAGTGCGGGCACGAGTCCTGGTCGGCGGTGTCGGCCCGCTCTGCGAGCCCAACCTCCCCGACATCGAGGGCATCGAGTCCTTCGAGGGCAAGATCGTGCACTCCGCGCGCTGGGACAACGACCACGACTTCGGCGGGCAGCGCGTCGCGGTGATCGGGACCGGCGCGTCGGCGATCCAGCTCGTTCCCGAGGTCGCGAAGGTCGCCGGGCGCCTCGACGTGTACCAGCGGACCGCCCCGTGGATCGTCCCCCGCACCGAGCGCGCCTACAGCTCCGTCGAGCACTGGGCCTACAAGAACATCCCCGGGTACCAATCCGCGGTCCGCGGTGGCATCTACGCCGCCAACGAGGTCGTCGCGTTCGGTCTGACCTACTCCCCCAAGGCCCTCAAGCCGGTCGAGTTGCTCTGCCGCGCCAACATCCTGCGCGGCATCGGCCGCGACGCCGAGCTCCGGCGCAAGGCCACCCCGACCTTCCAGGTGGGCTGCAAGCGCATCCTGCGGTCCAACGACTGGTACCCGGCCCTCGCCCGCCCGAACGTCGATCTCGTGACCGACGGCATCGACCGCATCACCCCGACCGGGATCGTGTCGAAGGACGGCACCGTCCGCGAGGTGGACGTGATCGTCGTCGCCACCGGATTCCACGTCACCGACTCCCCCGTGTTCGAGAAGATCATCGGCAAGGACGGCCGCAGCCTCGCGCAGGTGTGGAACGAGATCGGTATGCAGGGCTACAAGGGCTCGTTCGTCCACGGCTTCCCGAACATGATGCTGATGGTGGGCCCGTCGACCGGGCTGGGCCACACCTCGATGGTGTACATGATCGAGTCGCAGCTGAACTACCTCGTCGATTACCTGAAAACCTCTCGCGCGCTGGGGATCACCCGGACCGAGGTGAAGCTGTCCGCCCAGCAGGAGTTCAACGCCGGAATCCAGCACAAGCTGCGCAACAGCGTGTGGGTGAACGGCGGGTGTGCCTCCTGGTACAAGGACGCCAACGGCAACATCACCACGCTGTGGCCGGGCTTCACCTTCGCGTTCCGGCAGACGACCCGTTCCTTCGACGTCGCCGCCTACGATGTGACCCGCGGTGCCCGGCGATCCGCCGCACCCGCGGTGCCGGCCGCTTCCGCCACCGGCGACGACATCGCGTCGCCCGCCACCGCCAACGCCTGACCGAACCCACCCACAGGAGACAAGACATGAAGGACTTTCGCGGCAAGGTCGTCGTGATCACCGGCGCCGGTTCGGGAATGGGCCGTGACATCGCCGTCAAGCTCGCGCGCCGCGGTGCGCGGCTGGCCATCTCCGACGTCACCCCCGACGGCCTGGCCGTCACCGAGAAGCTGGTGACAGAGGCCGGCGCCGAGGTGCATTCGCAGCTGCTGAACGTCGCCGAGCGCGAAGCGGTACTCACCTACGCCGACACCGTCGCCGAGCACTTCGGCGTGGTCAATGTCGTGTTCAACAACGCCGGCATCGCCCACCACGGTGAGATCGAGCGCACCGAGTTCAAGGACATCGAACGGGTGATGGACGTCGACTACTGGGGAGTCGTCAACGCCACCAAGGCGTTTCTGCCGCACGTGATCGCGTCCGGGGACGGGCACATCGTGAACACCTCGTCGTTGTTCGGCTTGCTGGCCGAACCGGGCCAGGCCGCCTACAACTCCGCCAAGTTCGCGGTGCGCGGATTCACCGAGGCGCTGCGGCAGGAGATGATCATCGCCAAGCACCCGGTGGAGGTGTCGTGTGTGCATCCCGGCGGGATCAAGACCGCGATCGCCCGCAACGCCACCGTGTCCGGGGACCATGACCAGAAGGCCACGGCCGCGTTCTTCGACCGCTACCTCGCCCGGATGACGAGTGAGGATGCGGCCGAGGTGATCATCGAGGGCGTCCGGAAGAACAAGGCACGCATCCTGGTCGGCACCGACGCCAAGATCCTCGACCTCGCAGTGCGTCTCGTCGCCTCGAAGTACCAGTGGGTGTCGGCGAAGCTCACCGGCTGGGCGCTGTCGAAGGCGTAATAGGTCCGTGTTCGCGCACGGGTCGTGGGGGGGGCCCCCCGGCGGGGGGGGGGGGGGGCGCGAGGCAGGGTCGGCCGCAGGCCGACACAGCGGTGGTTCCGGCCCGTTGC
>NZ_JAMBDT010000041.1:0-38680 GCF_025143765.1 Gordonia sp. p3-SID1431 | reverse complement strand
TTCGCGGGTCACCGGCGTGGACCGCGGTGGCCATCGCCGTCAGGCGGGCGTCGAACTCGGCGGCATCAGCATTGGGCAGCGTCCCGGAGATCCGGGACTGCCCGGGCGTGAAGCGATCAGGAGTGACGGTCACCTTGCGGTCGGACTTCACCCGCTCCTTGCGTCGACGGATCGCGTCGGGTGCCCACTTGGCGACGATCGAATCGACCATGGCGGTGAACCGGGCCGTCGACATCGGTGCGCGGGCGAAGATCGCTTCGGCGAGATGGGCGTCGACGGTCTGCATCTCTTCGTCGTCGGTGATGAGATCGGTGCGCTTGAGAGCGATGAGGAAGCGGCGCTTGTCGATTCGACCGCACGCCAGTGCGTGCCCGGTGAAGGAGAGTCGGTAGCGCAGTGCGTCGCCGGCCTCGATGAGTTCTTTCGCCTCGGCCGGTGTCACGGTGAGGGTGGCACCGACTTCGGCGATGGCCTGTTCGAGACCGTTGGGCCCGAACTGCTCGTAGGGGTTCTCGCCCGCGGCCACTCGCGCGGACAGGTGCTCGAAGGCTTCGATGGAGTCGAGTTCGCCGCTGTGCGTCTCGGCGCGCCGCTGTGCGTAGTCCATCTCGCGTTCATCGTGAATGAGGCTGGCAACGACCATCATTCGATGCGCGGACGCCGCCGCCAAGCCCGCGCAGTGATTCAGGACCTCGACGAGTTCTGAAGCGGAGAGTTCATGGTCGGGACGAAAGCGCGGCTCGACCGACTCCTGTGACGAGTCCACCGATGTGGATCCGGCCCCCGCCCCCGATGACATGACACCAGAGTACTCGAAAACATGTTCGAGTCAAGTGTTGATTTTCAACTTTGTCAGACTCTCGTCGAATGAAATCACGACGCACCGACAGGTCGGAGGGTGCTCACTGCCTACCGCAGTCGGGGTGCAGACTCCACAGAGCTGCTCACGGTGCCATCATGATGTGGCTACAATCGACAACTCGTAGTCCAGGGTCAGGCGGGAGGTAGAACGCAGCGTGACCACCATCGGCGATCCTCGCTTTGATGCAGGCATTCTCACCATGAGCGACGCGGCTCGTTATCTCGCCATCAGTCAGCAGACGTTCCACCGCTGGGCGAAAGGCTACGACCGCGGGGAGCCGCTCCTTCATGTGGTGGACGCGCCACAGCGAAAAGCGAACGTGTCCTTCATCGCCCTGACCGAGGCATACGTACTCGACGCCCTTCGCAGCGCAGGCGTTCACGTTCGCAAGATCCGTCCCGCGCTCGAGCAGCTGCGACGGGACTTCGGCCGTGACTACGTGCTGACAGCGCCGAATCTGGCCACAGACGGCGTTGATGTCCTTTGGGACTTCGCCAAGACCCGAGCCGGCGCCGGGCTCATCGAAGCGCGATCCGGACAGAATGTCATCCGCGAGATCGTCCAGGACTACATCTCATATGTCAGTTGGGACGGTGAGCATCCGAGCCGCCTACAACTACGCGAATGGGAGCCGGAGAAGGTCATCGTCGACCCAGACGTTGCATTCGGGCAGCCGCGGTTCGGAGCATCAGGACCTCGCCTCGCGGACGTCGCTGCAATGCTGAAAGCCGGAGAGGACGGCGAGGTCGTTGCCGAGGAGTTCGACATCTCGAGATCCCAGGTTCGAACCGCCGCCCGCGTCCTCCTGGGCCGCACCGCCTGAGTTCTACCTGGATGAGAACATCGCCGGCAGGACCTTGCGGCGATCGATCGAAGATCTCGGCTACATCGTCCATACTCCGGCTGCGGTGTACGGAACTCGCGCGGCAGCGGAGGGGACGCCGGACGAACGCTGGCTCCGTGATGTCGGCCGGAACGGATGGGCGGCAATTGGTCGGGACACCACAATTCTCGTCACGCCTTCGGAATTGCAGGCCTACAAGCGCGCTCGCATCCACCTGTTCCTGTTTCACGGTCATGCCACCAGGCAGCAGCTGATCGATGCCCTCCACGCGAATCTGCGCGACATCTGTACGCACTGCATGAGCGGCACCCCGTCCGTGTGGCGCGTCTTCGGTGACCCACGCCCGCGTCTCGAGCAGTTGATGTAGCCGTCGTCGTTGGCCTCCAGGCGTGACGTCAGCGATGTCTATGGGGCGGGCCGATGCGGACAAGGCGTGGGTCCTGCGTGATCTCGCGTACCTCAAACGACGGGTCGATGTCCTCGGTGAAACGTTCGACGACCAGAGAACCGTTGCTGTCGAACCCGATTCGGTGATGAGTCAATCTTGTGGTGAACTTCCAGACGGCCATTTCTTCGATGTCGGTGGTGACAGAGTCTTCGCACTGGACGCATTCCAGTGCCTCGTCGCTGTCCGGGTCGTCGGTGTGTTCGTCGCACGGCTTCCACTCGGAGGTGACGAGATACCCGGGGGTCCACAGTGTGGCGTCGGTCGGAGGCCATTCGACCGAGTACCACTCGCCAGGGGCGACGCCGTACGTGCTGGCGGCTTCGTCGAGGGCGATCTTGCGGTCGGCTTCGGTCCATACGACCCGGGGCGGAATCGCCACGTCTTCGATGGGATCGATTCCGGCGTAGTCGGCGGGATCGCCGAGCAGTTCGGTATCGGTGGCATCCTGCTGACTTGCCGGACCACCTGAGCGGTGCGAGTCGAGCGTCGCTGCTTCGGCTGTCGCCGCGTCGATCTCGGCTGCGAGATACGCAGCGGAGTTCATCCGCTCATGAACCGATTTCGCTGGAATCCGCGAGACGAGCTCGTCGATCACTGCTTGGTCGGCGGCGTACAGCACTTCGGAAACCTGGCGCAGAGCGGTTTTTCCATCCTGCACCGGGATTTCGGACGCCTTGGAGTCCCACGTTTTCGTGGCGATCTGATCGCGCCGATCAAGCATGTCCGACACGAGCGAACTGATGTCGTCTGCGGACGTCGTGTCAGGGAGGAGCGACAGCTCCCTCAGATCGGAGATGACACGCGTGAATCGATCGCGTGCATCAGAGGACCAATCGATCCAGTGCTCAGTCATCGTCGTCTCCCGGGGCGTTCTCTGCTGCGAACCTAGGTGCCATCATCTCCATCTGCTCGAACACCGTGGTGATGGCGGCCGGCTGCTTGTCCGGCGGGTATTTGTACTTGACCAGCAAGCGTTTGATGGAGGACCGCAGTTTCGCGCGCACGTCGTCGCGGACGGTCCAGTCGAATTTGGTGTCGCGCTGCATGATCCGGACCAGCTCGCGCGCAATCTGGGCGAGGACTTCGTCGCCCTGGAACTCGACCGCCGACTCGTTCTTCGCAACGGCGTCGTAGAAGGCGAGTTCGTCCTCGCTCAGAGCGGGTGAGAAGCGTTCACCGCGGCTTCCCTCCGCCGCCACTTCTTTGGCCATCGCGATGAGCTCGGCGATGACTTCGGCGGAGGTGATCTGTTGGTTGGTGTAGCGCTTCATCAGATCGGTGATCCGCTCGGAGAAGTCACGCTGCCGAACGACGTTGTTCCGCGTTGCACGCGCAGATTCCTCGGTCAGGGTCGCGCGAAGCGCTTCGATCGCCAGATGCGGGTTGGTGGCGGCCTTGGCCTTGGTCTCGAAGTCGGGCCCGAGGTCGGACAACGACGGCTTGGGAAGTCCTGCCGCGTCGTAGATGTCGACGATTTCACCGCTCGCGGTGGAGCGCGCCACCAACGACGACAGCAGGCGTTTGATCTCCTCCGGAACCGGGCGACCTTCGGCCTGCCGGTCGGCGGCGTCGAACTTGCCCATCCAGACGCGGACTTCTTCGTAGAACTGGACCGTCGGCCGCAACTCGCCGAGCGACTTCTCTCCACCGGCCAGTGCCCAGGCTCTTGCGAGATGGGCGGAGAGGGAGCGGTATCGTCCGCCGAGAGTCTCCTCGTCTTCGGATCCTGCGTTGCCCGGGGTTTCGGGCGAGCGCAGGTACTCGGTCAGGCCGATGGCCGCTTTCATCCACCCGCGGTCGGGGTCCTTGGCCTTGCTTCGCCAGTCGTATCCGGAGCACACGTCATCGAGTTGTGCGAGCAGCTGCTGGGTGAGTGCGACCGCCTCGTCGATGTTCCGGCCGACCGGTTGCTGTGCCTGGTCGGTCTCGGTGTACTCGGCCAGTGCCTTGTGCAGGTTGTCGGCCAGGGGAGCGTACGCGACGAGCAGGCCGGACGGCTTTCCTCGAAAGGTCCGGTTCACTCGTGCCAAGGTCTGCATGAGCAGGGCGCCCTTGAGTGGGCGGTCGAGATACAGCGTGTGCAATGGCGGCGCGTCGAACCCGGTGAGCATCATGTCCTTGACGATGACGATCTGCAGTTCGTCGTCGGGGTCTTTCAGGCGCTTCTGGATGATCTTGTTCTGCGCGTCTCGCCGAACGTGTTTCGCGACCAGGCCCTGGTCCTTGGCGCTGCCGGAGTAGACGACCTTGATGACTCCTCGGTCGACGGCGTCGTCGTGCCACTCCGGACGGAGTGTGACGATCTCCTCGTAGAGCCGGGCGGCGATGTCGCGGGTTGCGGTAACGATGAACGCCTTGCCGGGCGTCGAGATGAAGGTCTCGAGGGATGCTGACCGGCCGTCCCAGTGGTCGGCAATGTCCGCAGCGAGCGCCTTCACCCGTTCCGGGGCGCCGTACACCGCGTTGATGACGGCCACGGACTTCTCGATCTGCGCGCGTTCGGCGTCGTCGAGGCCGCGTGTCGCCTCATCCGCGGCGCGGTCGAGATCGTCCTCGGATACGTCCTCGGTGAGGCCGACCCGGATCAGTCGCGGCTCGAAGTAGACCGGCACAGTGGCGCCGTCGTCGACGGCCCGGGTGAGGTCGTAGATATCGATGTACGGGCCGAAGACCTCTCGGGTGTTGCGCTCGGCGAAGGAAATCGGAGTGCCGGTGAATGCGATCAGCGTCGCATGGGGAACCGCGTCGGCGAGATGGCGGGCGTAACCGTCGAGGTCGTCGTAGTGACTGCGGTGCGCCTCGTCGACGACGACGATGACATTGCGACGACCAGTCAACAGCGGGTGGTCGGCGCCGGCCTCACGTTCGGCCTGCGTGCGACTGAACTTCTGCAGGGTGGTGAAGTAGATGCCGCCGGTCGTGCGGTTGGACAGCTCGTCGCGGAGTTGTTCTCGCGACGTGACTTTCACCGGTGACTCGTCGAGTAGTTCGGACCGATTGAAGGTCTCGAACAGCTGTCCGTCGAGTTCGCGCCGGTCGGTGACCACGATGATCGTCGGGTTCTTGAGCTTGGGCTGACGTGCCACGAGGTGGGCATACAGCTCCATCTCCATGGACTTGCCCGATCCCTGGGTGTGCCACACGACGCCGGCCTTGCCATCGCTCTCCGCAGCCGCGACCGTGTTACCGACGGCCTTGGTGACCGCGAAATACTGGTGCGGCTTGGTGATTCGCTTCAGGTAGCCGTCGGCGCCGGCGTCGAAGGCGGTGAAGTTCCGCTGGATCTGCAGGAACCGCTCGGGGTTGAAGACACCGTCGATCAGGTACTCCAGTTCGAGTCCCATCTTCTCCGGGTCGGTCGGGTGGCCCGCCGCGATCGGTTTGCCGTCGTCGTCGACGTTCCACGGTGCGAAGTGTTCGAGAGGTGTGAACGGCGTGCCGTACCGAGCCGTGATCACGTCGCTGATCACCGAGACCACCGCGAATCGGAACACCATCGGGAACTCGCGCAGGTAGGTCTGGAGCTGGGCGTGGGCGGACGCCAGGTCCGCCTGCGCCGAACCGGCTTGTTTGAGTTCGAAGAACGCGACCGGCAGGCCGTTGAGGTACAGCACCACATCGAAACGACGCTGATGCTCTGAGTTGCGCACGGTCACCTGCTGGACCGCGAGCATCTCGTTGTCTTCGGGGCGGGCGCCGATCAGGCGGATGGTCGGAGTCTGCTCCAAGCCGTCGTGGTCGACGTAGGAGATGCCCCGGAGACCCTTGACGAGAATCTCGTGTAGGCGATGGTTCTCGGCGAGCGGGTCTCCGGACTCAGGCGCCAGGACTGCCGCCCGCGCCTGAACGAGATACTCGTACGGCACAGCGGGATTCAGCTCCCGCATCTTCGTAAGGAGCCGCTCGGGGAGGACGATGTCATCCCACGACGTGCGGCCGTCCTCGGTGCCCGGCGCGATCTCGGACCCGTGCGTCGGCTGCCACTCCTGATCCGCCAGCCACTCGAGTGCCAACGTCTCCCACTCGGATTCGGGAAATACGCTCATCTAGTGATCCTGCCTGTGTTTCGGGTGGGAGACGTTGGTCTGTCTGCGGGGGTTCGTTGTCAGACGATTTCTTCGATCTCACCCTCGATGTCTTTCACGGTCACCTTGCCAGACATCAGGAGTGGGAGGAGTTGATCGCGGGTGTGGGCGAGGGTGACACATTCGCTCCGCAAGGTCTCGACCAGCGAGTCGTTCTGATGCAGATAGTCCTCGAGCTCTTGCTGTCGATGCATAGGCGGGATGCGAAGCTCGATATTGCGGACCAGTTCAGCACGTAACTCGGTTTGTCCGGTGCTTCCTTCGGCGAGACCTTCAATATCTCGCTCCAACGATATCAATGCATGGCCCGCACAAGCTGGACTTACCTTGTCAGAATTGAATCTCACGATTGTGATGTGGGAGTCGACCGTCGCCTGTAGGTCCGTGGTCCATCGGGCCGCGCGACCTAGTGTCCCCTGGCCAGTCGAGTTGATGAGAACGTCGTCGGGTCGGAGAACGCGGCTGAGTCGGCGTGGCGAGGCTGCGGTCCGACGGGCGAGTCTGGTGCTTACGAGCTGCCCGCGAACGCACTTTTGATTGAGGACCATCAGTCCTCCCTCGTCGACGTAGGAGGGCGCAGCACCACGAGTCACAAGTTCAGCAATTTCACGGACTGGCAGCAGCGAGCCGTCGCGGGCCGCAGCCGCCACACAGACTGCGGCGAGGCGGCAGGCTATTTCGATAGTTTGCTCGTTCGCCGCGATCTTGTCGTCGAGGGCGCCAAGGACTTCGGCGATGGCCTTCTGCTTGACAGCATCCGGAACCTCGATTGCCATCTTGTCAACGCGCGTGATGTAGATGTGCTTGATGGTCGAACCATCCGCGTCCGCAGCCATCGCCGCTTGATATCTCGGAGCCTGCAATAGGTACGCCAGAAATCGTGGGTTAACGTCTGACTTTAGCTGCAGGAGGGCAACTGACTGATTGATGCAGATGTCGTCCCGATCGCATACGGCAACGCGGCCAATACTTCCATCCTTGGTCAAGAGGATGTCACCGACTCGTGGCCGACTCTTGTCGGTTAACCTCTCTCGGAACGCTTCCACGGACGTATGGCGCACGGTGCTGTAGTCAATGCGGCCTCCCCGGATATCTTTCGCTGTCACCATGGTGGGTCCGGAGTCTGTAGTCGGCATCGGGTTGGTGAAACCGTACGTGATGCGTGTCAAGAGGTCGCCAAGCTGGACCTGTTGCCACGAGGTATTTTGTGACCTAACCATGAAGCCGCTCCATCTGCGCGCGAACAACCTTCTCCAGCCGCGTGGATTCATCGAGAGCGGCAAACAGCTCCGTCCGGAGGCGAGCGACCTTCTCATCGATCGGCTCGCCGTCATCTTCGACCTCGCGTGCGCCCACGTACCGCCCGGGCGTCAGCGCATAGCCCGCAGCCTTGATTTCCTCGAGCGTCGCCGACTTGCAGAACCCCGGGACGTCCTCGTACTCGACCTCTTTCTCGGCAGCCGAGGTGGATCCGCGCCACGCGTGAAACGTGTCGCCGATCTTGACGATCTCCTCGTCGGTCAACGCACGCTCGGCACGGTCGATCATGTATCCCATCTCCCGAGCGTCGATGAACAACACTTGCCCGCTTCTGTCTGCAGAACCCTGCTTGCCCTTCGTCTTGTCCTTCGCGAAGAACCAGAGGCACACCGGGATCCCGGTGCTGCGGAACAGCTGCGTCGGCAGAGCGATCATGCACGACACCAGGTCGGCATCCACGATCTGGGCGCGTATCTCGCCCTCTCCGTTGTTGTTCGACGACATCGAACCGTTTGCCAGCACCACGCCCGCCTTGCCGCCAGGAGCCAGCTTCGACAAAATGTGCTGCAACCACGCGTAGTTGGCGTTTTTCGCCGGCGGAACCCCGTACCGCCAGCGGGGATCCTCCTCGTTCCGGGACCAGTCCTTGATGTTGAACGGCGGATTGGCCATCACATAGTCCATCTGGAGATCCGCGTGCTGATCCCGGGCGAACGTGTCGCCCCAGCGGGCACCGAGACCATTGTTGTCGATCCCGTGGATCGCGAGGTTCATCTTCGCCATCCGCCAGGTCTCCTCGATGGCCTCCTGGCCATAGACCGAGACCTGTTTCGGGTCACCGTCATGCTCGTAGATGAACTGCTCGGTCTGCACGAACATGCCACCCGACCCACAGCACGGGTCGTAGACGCGTCCCTTCGACGGCTCGAGTACCTCGACGATCACCCGGACGACGCTGCGCGGGGTGAAGAACTCTCCGCCCCGCTTGCCTTCCGCACGGGCGAAGTTGCCCAGGAAGTACTCGTAGACCTCACCCATCAGGTCACGCGCCTTGTGTTCACCTTGGCGGCTGAACCGGGCGCTGTTGAACAGGTCAACGAGCTCGCCGAGGCGACGCTGATCGATGTTGTCGCGGTTGTAGATCCGGGGGAGCGTACCCGCGAGCGACTTGTTGGCGGCGATGACCGCGTCCATCGCCTCGTCAATCAATTGGCCGATGTTCTTGTCTGGCGAACCGTCGTCGGAGGCGAGACCCTTGGCGTTGTCCGCCAGAAATGACCAGCGTGCGATCGGCGGGACCACGAAGACCCCGGCACCCTGGTACTCGCCGGCGTCGTCGATGACATCGGCTATCTGCGACTCGTCGAAACCGTCATCGGCCAGTTCGCGTCGGATGTCTTCTCGACGTTCGTCGTACGCATCCGAGACGTACTTGAGGAAGACCAGCCCCAGGATCACGTCCTTGTACTGACTCGCCGACAGCGACCCGCGGAGCTTGTCCGCCGCTTTCCACAGTGTGTCCTTGAGCTCTTTCATCGTCGACGGAGCCGACGGCTCTGCCTTGCGCCTCGCGGCCATTGGTGGTTCCTCTCTATCGAAGCTGCGGTTGGGACAGGGGAGCGGTCATCGACCACTCATCCCCGCCCCGCCGTTGTCCTCACGGCCGTTATGCCCGGTGTGGTTTCGGTGGTGTCAAGGGAGATGTCGCCGGCGGCGACGCCATCGATGAGCGCGACGGTCAGTTCTCTGGCGGCCGCCACCTTTCGCTCGACGGCGCGCTGGTAGTCCGCGACGTCGGCGAGAGCTCGTTCGAGTTGGTCGGACTCGGTAGAGGTGAGCCCGGGTACACGCCAGGTCTGCCACTCGGAGCCGGGTTCGCATCGCGAGTTGATGATCGCCGCGAGCGTGTGGGGACCGAGCGGCGCCCGCGGGTCGATTCGCAGGAGCTTCGCTGGAGCCTTCACCAGCGACCCGCCCACGTTGTCGATGACCGCGTGCGGGACCGGCTTCTCGACGAACACGATGTCGCCCGGATCGGTTCGTCGGGCGCGTGGATAGCGTTGCGCCGCATCGAACGGATCGAAGCGTAGCGTTCCTTCCGGCAAGACAATCACCGTTCCATGTGGGTCGGCATCCGACTCGTCGAAGCGGTTTCCCGAGCGCACCGTGATGAGTTTGCTCTCCTGTAACTCGGCTAGCGACTGATCGTGCGTCCGGAACCGTCCGGACGCTGCCTTGATGAGCACGTCCACCGTGCGTGCGGGAGTCGACGTCTGCAGCGTGGCGTGGTGGACACGGTCAGCGTGGTCGGCGAGCGCGCGGGATCGGAGGCGCGGCGCACTGGTCCCGCGGGGAACGACCGTGCCGCTTCCCCGGATCGCGATCAATTCGCGCGACCGAAAATACCGGTGGGCGCGCCGGGCATCCCGGTCGAGGATCGCGGTGACGTCGCTGGCGAGGTCGCCCAGGTCGTCGACGGAGAACCTGTCCAGGTCGGCAGTGCCGATGAGGTCCGAATCCGTCCCGCCCCGACAGATCCACAAAGCCTGGCTTTGCCGATGTGCCTCGCGCCAGAGACCGCGCGGAAGGCGTAGTGCCGCAACGACACTGCCGATCTTGAGCGTCTCGGATCGGCGGATCTGCAAGTCGCCGGCGAGGTGATCGGTGAGCGCGGCCGCAGGTGCCATGACCACCGCGACGTCGCCGTCCCGCAGATCGAGAAGGAGTGCATCCACAGCTTCCAGCACATCGCACACCTCGGACCCGATGAGCGAGGCGACAACTGCGCCGCGTGCCTGTACGGCGGTGCTCACGTCGACTCTCGCGATCGCCGCTCGCCGCCGGAGATCCCGGGCCTCGCTGTCGGTGCCCCGGACGACCAGCTCCGACGCCAGGTCGGCGCACGCGAGCGCCAGGGTCGGGTCGCCAGCCGGGACGATAGACACATCTGCGTCGAGGTGCGCCACTGCGGCGCCGACAACTCCGCGGACGAGACCCAGAGCGTCGGGGGTCAGGTCGCGTACGCCGCGTGCTCTGCCCAACCGTCCTCGCTCCAGACGCGTCAGCGCATCAGGTGTGCCCAGGGAGGCGTCGACGAGCTGCTCGGTGAACCGCACCGAATCCGATGTTGCCGTGAACGCGTCGATTTCGCGTCGGATCAGTTGATCGTCAGGGTCGACTCGCGCGGCCGCAGTGGTCAGTTCGCCGTGTGATGCATCCGCGAAGTCGACTCCTGACAACGCGTACAGAGCCAGTAGGCAAACGACATCGTCGAACCGGACGTGCTCCGGCACTGCCAGAGCGTCGACGTCCAGATGTTGTTCGGCGCGGTTCTTGCCACGACCCGTTCGGTCGAGCCACTCCACGATCTCGGTGCGGTCGAAATGTTCGATGCCACCGATCGTCGAGACCGCAGTAGGGAAGGGGAACGACTCGCCGCGCACGATCGGGCGTTTGCGCCACTGGCTGACTGCCGGCCGCGTTACTCTCGCCAGGTCGGCGATGTCCTGCATCGTCAGTGTGGTCATTGCGGTCACCTCCTCGCCCTTGTCGACTGCTCATCGTTTCTCGGAGAACACTACCCAGCCGGCACTTGTACAAGGTTCGTCTCACTGTTAAGGCGGCTTAACAGTGACATGTTATCGGCAGACTTCGGCCCTGGCGCAGTCTGTGTTCGGCAGCCGATCCCCTTGGTCGGCCAGACCGGGAGGAGCTGAAATGACCGAACCGAAAGCACCCGCACACTTTGATGAACTGGCCGCAGCCGTCGTCATCGAAGGGGTGACACTCCGAGACAAAGACGTTGTCCGCGAAGCGCAGCGATGGACCACCGGCGAACGAGGGCCGATCGTCGAAGACCAGGCGACCCTCGTCGAGGCGGACCTCGAAGATTTCGTTGCCAAGGCGATCACCATTGGTTCTCACGCCCTGTCGGCGACCGGCGACGCCCAGGAATCGCGTGCGCTCGAGCGCATGATCACCGAACTCGGTGAGAGGGCTGCGTCGTCGACGGCAGAGGCCGCTTCGATGACCGACCGCAGCGTGAAAGCCGCGTCGGAGGCCGTCAGCAAGGCTGCCGCGGAAGCGCAGAAGAACCTTCGCGAAGCCGACGAGGCAACTCGCAAGTCACTCTCGGACGCCATTGCACTGATGCGCCGCGAGACCGAAGCCGAACTCAAACGGCTGTTCGGAGGTACCGACCCGGAGGTCGTCGACCGCTTCGCGCCACTGCTCGAACGTTTTGCCGCGAACCTCGACAAACGAGCCGCCGAGAACACCAGCGAACTGCTCGCCAAGGCGGCCAAACAGTTCGATCCTGCCGACCCGACATCTCCCATGGCCAAGCACACCGCAGACCTCGCCAAGCGTCAGGACGCTCTGACTGCCCAACTCGCAGAACAGCACTCGGCGGTGGCCCGTCGGCTCGACGAGGTGGTCACGGCGTTGAAGGTAGCCGAGGCGAAAGCGTCGGTGAGCAAGGTGTCCCCGATCAAGGGGAGCACCTACGAGGCCGAGATCCATCAGGTTCTCCACCAGGTCGCCGCCGGCCTCGGGGATGAGTACCTCGAAACCGGTGCCGTCGTCGGCTCGGTCGTTCGCTGCAAGAAGGGCGACGGCGTGCTGGTCGTCGACGGCGGAGACGCGCGCGTCGTCGTCGAGGTGACCGACTCGAAGCGGGATCATTGGGGGGCGTACTTCGACGAAGCTGAACGAAACCGGAACGCCACTGCCGCGATCGGCCTGGTCCGGTCCGTGGAACAGAACTGCGGTGAGACGATCCGCGTGCTCGGTCGGCGTCGAATCGTGCTCGCTTTCGACCCGACTGCCGATGACCCCGACCTCATGCGTGCGGTCGTCATGCTCCTGCGGACCGCATCCCTGGCTGCGGCCACCAGGTCGGGCGCGCAGGAGATCAACACCGCGGAGGAGAAGATCACCGCCGCAGTCAAACAACTCGAAAAGATCGACGAGATCAAGAAGTCTGCCGGTGCGATCGCGAACAACGTGCGCAAGATCGAGAGCACCTGCGGGGCTGTCTACTCGGCCATCGACCGACTGCTGGCCGACGCCCTGAACGCGCTGGCGGGCGTGGATTCTGACGACTCGGCAATCGCCACCGAACGCGGCGTCGCGTGATGCCGGAGCCTGTCCGACTTCCCGACGCGATGGCGCCTCCGGCCGTTGACTGTTCCGTCAACACAGGGTGGTATCCGCTTCTGGTCCGTCTCCATCGTCAACTCACCGCCGTCACCGACGATTTCACCTACGTGCAGATCAAGGAGAAGTTCGGGGTCCTGCGCTGCTACGTGAACTACGGAGACTCGGTCGACGAATTCACCCGCGGTGTCTGCGAGCTCCTGATCGACGCCAGCGTGGAGGAGTCCAGCACGATCTGCGAACTGTGTGGCCGGCGCGGACGAATCCGAACGGGCATCGCCCGCGTCCGTACCGCATGCGAGTCGTGCTTCCGAGGAGTCGACATGCAGTAGGCATCCATCGGCTGTCGGGCGACCAGACGATTTCCTGGTCGGCCCTGTCAATCACCCGGGTGAATTCCGTCCGACACGCACACGTGCGCTGTGTCCGCGGCGTCACCTGGAACATCGCTACACAAGGAGAATTGAAATGCGCAAGATCATCCGCACGGCTCTCATCGGCGCCGGAGCCATCATCCCCGCGCTCGCACTCGCGGTCCCTGCCGAGGCCGTGATCACCGACCAGTACGACCGCGTGAAGACCGTATTCTGTTCGTCCGAGCGGTACGGCAACGACGTCGAATACGACAACGGCAACCGCCACTACGATCAGCGGGTCCAGCTCTCGGAGCGGAACAACGGACTCTGGTGCGGATCGTCGAGCTTCACCGAGTACAAGGAGTACGGCCAGTACATCTCGGCAGACATCCAGAACGACAACGCGAGCTACGTGTACTGCGCGATCTGGATCAACGGGCAGATCGCTGAACGCGACGAGGACCGCTCCGAGTACGGCGCTTGGGCCATGTGCTGATCGAAGCCTGCTCGACCGGGGCGCCCTTGTCTGGACGTGTAGTCCGTCCGTACCAATTTGAGCCGCGGGCCATCCGTTGAGCGCGCTGTCCGTATCGAGCCGTGGGACGATGCCGTGTCTGTCGGTACTGAGAAAGGGTCGCACATGCGTCGGATCGTGCTGAGAATCATCGGGATCGCCGCTCTGGGTGTGATCACAGGGTGTGCGGAGGAGCAGGCGCCTGCGCCGGAGACGGTGACCGCAACCGTCACCGCCACTCAGGCCACCAGCTCCACGACCGCGGTCTCCACCGGTGCCGCCGCATACTCGTCGGGGACCAGTACTGAAGCGAGTGCCGACGTTGATGCGATCCGGTCTGTGAAGCTGGAGTTCTACAGCGGGGACAAAGTGGGAGACAAGATGATCCAGCTCAATCGACGCGGCGGTACGAGCTTCCCGGGAGTGAGCTGGACGTCGCGGTCGGAGAACGGCGACCTCGAATCGGATGACTGCGCGGTGGTGATCGATGTGACCGGCCCAGGCGATGTCGATGAACGGTACCGGAGCGATGAATGCAGCGGCGGGCGGACGTTCAGCCAGATGCCATCGATCACGGTGCCGGGCGACTACCGGATCACGGTGTCGGTGACCCCGCCCGGTGGTGGACAGCCGATAGTGGCCACCGAGACCATCAAGGTCATCGGAGTCGGGCAGTAGTTCGACGATTCACCGGTCCGGACGACAGACGGGCTCTCGCCCGCACCGTAGCGTTCTCGTCAAGTGGCGTTCTCGCGCCATACATTTGACTGACGAGGAGGGCGAAAGATGAGAAGGCGACTGATCTCTGTTGTGGTGGCGAGTGCCGCGGCATCGGATTGAAGAACTAGGTCAACACGTCCGTTGACCGCGGACCTCAGCCGATCGTGCGCGAAAGTGGTTGCTCGACAACCAGACCGAGCGCACCCTCGGCAAACCTCGAGACCGGCCCGACGGCGGTGTCGAGCGCCTCGTCGTAGCCGTCCCGGGCCTGGCCCCACAGGCGGCCCGACGAGCCGTTCGGCGTGACCCCGATCAGGGCGATGAGCTCACCAGTGGTGGGGATGCAGATCGCCCAGACGAATCGTGTCTCCGACTCCCAGTCACGCTGCGCCGCAGCGACGTACGCGGCGGGGTCGTCGACCTCGAGATGAGACAACGCCGGGACGTCGGTGATCCGCTCGTCCGCACGAAGCGCACGCAGATACCACGTCCCGGCGTTGATCTCGACTGGTTGCATTGCCTTGTTGTACGCCCGCCCTTCGAGGCTCGTCGCTTGCGCTCCTCGCACCTCAGGGAGCAAGGGCGCTCGCACCTCAGGCAGCGAGGGAGCGGTGTGTCCTACTTCAGCTCGAGCAGCACCGTGCCCTGGGTGACGGCAGCGCCGGCCTCGATGGTGAGGCCGGTGACGACGCCGTCCTTGTGGGCGGTGACCGGGTTCTCCATCTTCATGGCCTCGAGGACGACGACCAGATCGCCGGCGGCGACCTCCTGGCCCTCCTCGACGGCGACCTTGACGACGGTGCCCTGCATCGGAGCGGCCACGGCGTCGCCGGAAACGGCTGCGCCGCCACCCTTTTTGCGCGAACGTGCCTTCGGCTTCTTGCGGACGACGCCGTTGGCCGAGCCACCACCGCCACCGAGGGCGAGATCGCCGGGCAGCGACACCTCGACGCGACGGCCGCCGACCTCGACGACGACGTTCTGCCGCGGGGCGGCCTCGTCGTCTTCGATGGGCTCGCCGCCGGTGTACGGCTCGATCGGGTTGTCCCAATCGGTCTCGATCCACTTGGTGTAGACGTCGAACTTCTCGCCGTCGCCGATGAAGGCGGGATTGGAGACGATGTGCCGGTGGAACGGGATGACCGTTGCCAGACCCTCCACCTGGAACTCGGCGAGCGCACGACGCGAACGCTCCAGCGCCTGCTCGCGGGTCTCGCCGGTGACGATCAGCTTGGCCAGCATCGAGTCGAACTGGCCGCCGATGACGTCACCCTCGACGACGCCGGAGTCGACGCGGACGCCGGGGCCCGTCGGCTCCTTGTAGACCGAGATCGGTCCCGGGGCGGGCAGGAAGTTGCGGCCGGCGTCCTCACCGTTGATGCGGAACTCGAAAGCGTGGCCGCGCGGGGTCGGGTCCTCGGTGAACTCCAGCTTCTCGCCGTTGGCGATGCGGAACTGCTGACGCACCAGGTCGATGCCCGCGGTCTCCTCGGTGACCGGGTGCTCCACCTGCAGGCGGGTGTTGACCTCGAGGAACGAGACCAGCCCGTCGCTGCCGACCAGGAACTCGACCGTGCCGGCGCCGTAGTAGCCGGCCTCGCGGCAGATGGCCTTGGCGGACTCGTGGATCTTGGTGCGCTGCTCGTCGGTCAGGAACGGGGCCGGAGCCTCCTCGACCAGCTTCTGGAATCGACGCTGCAGCGAGCAGTCGCGGGTGCCGGCGACGATGACGTTGCCGTGCTGGTCGGCGATGACCTGGGCCTCGACGTGGCGGGCCTTGTCGAGGTAGCGCTCGACGAAGCACTCGCCGCGACCGAACGCCGCGACGGCCTCGCGGGTGGCCGACTCGAACAGGTGCGGGATCTCCTCGATCGTGTACGCGACCTTCATGCCACGTCCACCGCCGCCGAATGCCGCCTTGATGGCGACCGGCACGCCGTGCTCCTGGGCGAAGGCGACGACCTCGTCGGCGTCCTTCACCGGATCCTTGGTGCCGGGGGCCATCGGTGCGTCGGCCTTGAGCGCGATGTGACGCGCGGTCACCTTGTCGCCGAGGTCGCGGATCGACTGCGGGGACGGACCGATCCAGATCAGCCCGGCGTCGATGACGGCCTGCGCGAAGTCGCCGTTCTCCGACAGGAAGCCGTAACCCGGGTGGATCGCGTCGGCGCCGGACTTCTTGGCCGCGTCGAGGATCTTGTCGAAGACCAGGTACGACTCCGCCGATGTCTGCCCGCCCAGTGCGAAAGCCTCGTCGGCGAGTTTGACGAACAGTGCGTTCGCGTCGGGCTCGGCGTACACCGCGACGCTCGCGATGCCTGCATCCCGGGCGGCGCGGATCACGCGGACAGCGATTTCGCCACGGTTGGCGATGAGGACCTTGCTGATTGCGGACGGAGTGTTCGCAGAGGTACTGGGCACTTGTTCTCCTGGGCCTTACTCGTACTCAGGTGCACGACGCGGTAGCGCACGCGACACGTTTGTCGGACGTCGGTCAAGTCTGGCGGCCCGCCGTCACCGGCCGGGATGCGGACGGCGAGGGCGATGCGACACCTTCGCGGTGCAGGTGTCGCGACCTTCCGGGCAATACCCTAGCCCACCGAGCAATCGTTCGGTGGAGCCCTGGGTCACAACGCCGGAGAGAATGTGCTCGCATCACCGAGGCGTCGGACCAGTTCGGCGAAAGCACGCAGGTAGGCGTGGACGGGACCACCTGTCGGGTCGATCGCCCAACCGTCTTCGGAACGGGCCTCGGCGGCGGGAAATGTGACGTTTCCCTCATGTTGTGCACCCGGAGTGTTCGCCGAGGCGGCGACGCCGAGCTCACGCAGCGGCGACTCGCGCGGGAACCGGGCGGAGTACCGCAGCCCCGACGGGGTGCGGTTGATCCAGATGTACACCTCGTCGGGCGAGTAGCTGTGACTGCGGAGGACCTTCGCACGCCCCGCGTCGGCGGCCCCGGCGCCCGGTGCATAGCGCGTGTCGATGAACGAGATGACGAACCGCGGGCCACCCTCGTGCCCGATCAGGTCGGCCACTCGCAGGAACGGCAGCGAAGCGCCCTGACGCCCGTGCTTGAGCGCGGCGGTGGATCGGACGACGGACTGGTCGAACGTCGGGGAGTCGGACATGTCCAGACAGAAGGGAGCGACCCCGACGAACCAGCCGAGGGAGGTCAGCCAGCGGGCGTCGTCGCGCGTGTGCCGCGGCAGCACACACCGGAACTGCCGATCGCCGGTCAGTTCGTGGTGCACGACGGCGAAGGCCGCCAGCACTCCGGCGGTCAGCGTGCCGCCGGCCTCCGAGCAGATCGCGGTGAACCGGTTGGCCGTCGCGTCGTCGGCGACGACACCCCACAGTGACTCCTGGGGGAGTGCCGCGTCCGTGTCGACATCGTCGGGGGCGGCATCGTCGTGGGTGCGGTGGCCGGTGGCCGGGTCGGCCGTGTGCAGGCCGGGCATGTCACCGTTGCCGGCGGCCAGAAACTCCGACCACAGGCCGACGGCCGGGTGATCGCGCCCGGTCTGGTCGGCGAGCCGGCGTTCCTCGGCGCTGAAGTCGACATAACTGCCGACCTCGGGCAGATTCGCGCCGCGATGCTCCCGCGCCGCCCCGTACATCGACACCAACTCCTGCTGGGCCATGATCAGCGAGTACCCGTCGACCAGCGAGTGATCGGCGGCGAAGAGGAGCGTGAACGAGCGTTCGCGTCCGACCGTCGCGAACCGGTAGGCCGGCCAGTGCAGCGGCGCGGTGGCTCGATCGAACGAGCCCGCCAGTTGCTCCACGAGCGGACCCGACTCGGCGTACCAGCCGACCCGGCCCATCGTGAGTTTCACGGTCCCCGGCGCGGTGGTCAGCCGCTGCAGGCCGGAGCCCTTGATCACGACGTGACTACGCAGCACCTCGTGCCGGTCGATCCACTGGGTCAGCACCGACCGGATGGCCGGAATCGACAGCGGCTCGTCGAACTCGATGCTCAACCCGAGCCAGGCCTCACGTCCGCCCTCGCGACGCGTGCGGACCCGGTACTCGAACGCCGCCCGCAGATGCTGCTCGTGATTATGCGAGGTCAGGCGCGAATCGTAGTCCCAATTACCCAGTCCGCCCGGCACATACGGAGTCCACTCGACGAGACCGCCGGGCGCGATGGGTTCGTCGCGGATCTGGATGAACTTCATGCCCCGGGCGTGTCGGGCACCTGGGCGCGAACCTGCGCCTTGATGCGGCCCAGCATGCCCGCCATACCCCGCAGGCGCAGCGGACTCACGGCGCTGCCGAGTCCCAGGTCGTAATAGAAATCCGATGGCACGTCGAGGATTTCGCGCGCCGACGCGGTGTCGAGTCCCTGATGCAGGATGGCGGCGAAACCGCGGGTCGTCGGCGCCTCGCGCGGAGCGCTGAAATACAGCCGCACCGACGACGGGTCCGCGGCGTCGACGGACAGGAAGACCGGCGACTGGCACTCGGGTACCGGTTCCATCGCATCCTGCTCGAGATGCGCCGGTATGTCCGGCAATTCGCCGGCGAACTCGAGCAGGAGCGTGACCTTGTCGGAGTCGTCGAGTGCGCCGAAGTCGTCGACGATCTCGGCCAGGGCTGGAGGCAGACTCATCGTGCGGTCGGGTTCACTCGGTGCCGGGAACGGCGCCCGGCTCCTCGCCGACGGCGATCGGCACGCGCACCGCGTTGCCCCACTCGGTCCACGATCCGTCGTAGTTGCGGACCGCGGTGTGCCCCAGCAGATGTGTCAGCACGAACCAGGTGTGGCTCGACCGCTCACCGATGCGGCAGTAGGCGATCGTGGGCGTCTTCGGGTCGAGCCCGGCGTAGATCTCGTCGAGTTCGGCGCGGCTGCGGAAACGGCCGTCGGGGGCGGCGGACTTCGCCCACGGGATCGAGATGGCGGTCGGGATGTGCCCGCCGCGCAGCGCGCCCTCCTCCGGGTAGTCCGGCATGTGCGTGCGCTCGCCGGTGTACTCCTGCGGGGAACGGACGTCGACGAGGGGCTCGGTGCCCAGGGCCTCCAGGACCTGCGGCGCGAACGCGCGGATCTTGGCGTCGTCGCGCTCGACCACCGGGTAGTCCGACCGCGGGTAATCGGGGACGTCGAAGGAGGTGTCACGGTCCTCGGCCATCCAGGCGTCGCGGCCACCGTCGAGCAGGCGGACGTCCTCGTGGCCGAACAAGGTGAAGACCCACAGCGCGTAGGCGGCCCACCAGTTGCTCTTGTCGCCGTAGATCACGACAGTGTCGTCGCGTTCGATTCCCTTGCTGCGCATCAGTTCCGCGAACTGCTCGCCGTTGATGTAGTCGCGCGTGACCGGGTCGTTGAGATGAAGGTGCCAGTCGATCTTCTGAGCGGTCGGGATGTGGCCGATGTCGTAGAGCAGCACATCCTCGTCGGACTCGATGATCTTGAGTCCTTTGGCGCCGAGATGCGCCGACAGCCACTGGGTCGTCACCAGCCGCTCGGGGTGGGCGTAGTCGGCGAAGGCCGGATTCGGGTCGGTGTCAACGCTCACGGTGCTCTCCAGCTCGCTGTTCGGACGTTCCGCGTGGATCACGCGCGGACCATCTGCGGTCCCGCTGATAAAGCGTAGGGCATCGGCCGGACCGTGCTTCGATCAGACGACAAACGCCAGGTGAAGCGGGTCCCGCCTGCTACGTTCGCCGAATGATCGATCGACGCGGGCCCCTCGCGATGCGGTGGGCGGTCGCTCTGGCCGCCGTGGTGACACTGACCGTCGGAAGCGGATGCGCACTCATCCCGTCCGAGAATTCCGGGGAGCCCCGTCCGTCGTCCGCGTCGACGAGCAGCGCACCGAGTCCGACGCCGTCGCGCTCACCGGACCCGACCGGCGACGCCGAGGCGGCGCAGTGCCGGCCCGAGGACTGCCCGAAGTTGCCCACGCCGACCGCGGAACTCATGACCAGCGGGGTCACTCCGGCCAACGTGGACACCGCGGTGCCCGACTACCTCACCACGCTCCTCGACGACCTCGACCAGACATGGGGTGGGTGGTTCGACGAACTGGGATGGGGCGACCCGGCACCGGGACGGGTGCTGATCGAGTCCGGCACCTCCTTCGCCACGGAGTGCATTGCCGGCGACGAGGATTCGAACCCGGTACCGATCCCGTCCGACGAGGCCAACGCGTTCTTCTGTGGAGTGGACACCGAACCGAACGGAGAGGGCGCCCCGACCGAGGGCAGCATCGTGCTCCCGGTCGACACCTTCGCGGCCATCTGGGACGGCAACGTCTTCGGGGTGCCGTCGCCGATCGTCGGCGACTTCACGGCGGCGATCGTGGTCGCGCACGAATACGGCCACAACGTCGTGTTCCGGATGGCCGAGGCGTTCGACATCCCCGACAGCCGTCTCCCGGCCGGCAAGAACAGCGAGCTCATCGCCGACTGCCTGGCCGCGAACTGGGGTGCGACCGCCTATCAGCGGGATGCGCTCGGCGCGAAGGAGATCCTGCAGGTCGCGACCCTGCTGCCGATCATCGGCGACACCGGCGGCGCCTCCGGACACGGCTCGGCGCGCGAACGTGCGGTGGCGTTGACGGTCGGACTGACCGGCCCGCAGTTCAACCGCCAGGGTCAGCCGGTCGACTGCATCGAGCGGTACTGGCCGGAGTTCTTCGAGGTGGAGTAGGGCCACCTCAGGCAGCGGGTCGTCGTCAGTGGCGCCAGAAGTCGGTGACCGAGAGCCCGACGTCGGCCAGGAGGGTGCGGACCAGCGGCAGGCCGATACCGATGACCGACGACGGGTCGCCCTCGATGCGCTCGACCAGCCAGCCACCCAGACCGTCGAGGGTGAATGCGCCGGCCACCTGTAGAGGTTCACCGCTGGCGACATACCGCTCGATGACGTGGTCGTCGGCGGCGGCGAAATGGATCGTGGTGGAGCTCGTCCCGCCGGCGGTCGCGGGCCGGTCGAGGCGGATCAGGTGATGGCCGGTCAGCAGGTCCGCGCTACGACCGCGCATCTCCGACCACTGCGCGACGGCGCGTTCGGGGGTGTGCGGTTTGCCGAGCAGCCGGCCGCCTAGATGGAGCATCGAGTCGCAGCCGATGACGGCCACGGGGCTGCCGGACCCGGCGAGTTCGGCGATCTCCGGAAGTGCCGCAACGGCTTCCGCCTTCGCGCGGGCGAGTTCGGCGACCACCACACCGGCCGGTGTGGAATCGGGGAGCGCGGCGAGGAGCGCATCCTCGTCGACATCCGACACCCGCACGACCGGCTCGACGCCTGCCGCCCGAAGGATGCGGAGCCGGGCAGGGGAGGCCGAACCCAGTACGAAGGTCGGGCCGGGAGTACCCGGCCCGATCTCGGATTCGGATGTCATCGTCAGTAACGCAGGTTGGTGAAGCTTCCCGGGCCGCCCCACTGCGGACGCAGTCGGTCGATCGGGTGGCCCCAATCGTTCCGGGTCTCGGGCTCGGCCGAACCGCCGCCCGAACCGGCACCGGCGAGGACGGTCACCAGCACGGCGAGGTCCTCGTCGGTCGGATTGCCGCCGACGACCGTCAGGAACGGACGCTCGGACTTGGTGGAGTCTTCGCTCACGGAATTCTCGCTCTCGGAACTGACCGCTGGTGTCACAGGGGGATGTTGCCGTGCTTCTTGGGCGGCAGGTTGACCATCTTGCGCTCGAGCAGCTTGAGCGCGGTGGCGATCTGACCGCGGGTGTGGCTCGGCGGGATCACCGCGTCCACGTATCCGCGGGCGGCCGCGACATACGGGTTGACGAGGGTGTCCTCGTACTCCTCCTGCAGCTGCAGACGCAGTGCGTCGACGTCCTCACCCTTGGCGGCCGCGTCCTTGAGCTGGCTGCGATACACGAACCCGACCGCACCCGAGGCGCCCATGACGGCGATCTGGGCGGTGGGCCACGCCAGGTTCACGTCGGCACCCATGTGCTTGGAGCCCATGACGTCGTACGCGCCGCCGTAGGCCTTCCGGGTGATGACGGTGATCTTGCCGACCGTCGCCTCGCCGTAGGCGTAGAGCAGCTTCGCACCGCGACGGATGATGCCGCGGTACTCCTGATCGGTGCCGGGAAGGAAGCCCGGGACGTCGACCAGGGTGACGATGGGGATGTTGAAGGCGTCGCAGGTGCGCACGAACCGGGCGGCCTTCTCCGAGGCGTCGATGTCGAGGCAGCCGGCGAACTGCGTCGGCTGGTTGGCGACGATGCCGACGCTGCGGCCGTCCACCCGGCCGTAGCCGATGATGATGTTCGTCGCGTACTCGGCCTGCACCTCGAGGAACTCGTCGTCGTCGAGGATGCGACGGATGACCTCGTGCATGTCATAGGGTTGGTTCGGCGAATCCGGGATCAGGGTGTCGAGCTCGAGGTCTTCTTCGGTGAGGGTGTCCTCGATGGAACCGGCGGCCGGCTGCGCGACGGGCAGACGCGGGGCATCGGCGCGGTTGTTGCTCGGCAGGTAGCTCAGGAGTTCCTTGACGTACTCCAGGGCGTCCTCTTCGTCGGAGGCGACATAGTGCGCGGTGCCCGACTTCGACATGTGCGTGTGGGCGCCGCCGAGCTCCTCCATCGTCACCTCTTCACCGGTGACCGTCTTGATGACGTCCGGACCGGTGATGAACATCTGGCTGGTCTGGTCGACCATGACCACGAAGTCGGTGAGCGCGGGGGAGTACACGTGACCGCCGGCCGCGGCGCCCATGATCAGCGAGATCTGCGGGATGACACCGGAAGCACGCACGTTGCGGTGGAAGATCTCGCCGTAGAGGCCGAGCGAGACCACGCCCTCCTGGATGCGGGCGCCGGCGCCGTCGTTGATGCCGATCAGGGGGCGACCGGTCTTGATCGCGAGGTCCATGACCTTGACGATCTTCTCGCCGTAGACCTCGCCGAGACTGCCGCCGAAGACGGTCGAATCCTGCGAGAAGACGCAGACCTCGCGACCGTCGATGGTGCCGTAACCCGAGACGACGCCGTCACCGAGCGGGCGGCGCTCGGCGAGTCCGAAGTTGGTGCTGCGGTGCCGGGCGAGGGCGTCGAGTTCGACGAAGGACCCCTCGTCGAGCAGGTGGGTGATCCGTTCCCGCGCGGTGAGCTTGCCCTTGGCGTGGGTCTTCTCGACGGCGGCCTCACCCACCGGATGCTTGGTCTCCTCGAGACGATTGCGCAGATCGGCGAGCTTTCCCGCCGTCGTGTGGATGTCGGGAGCGGCGGCGTCGTCGCGCGAAGCAGTGGTCATGACTGACGATGCTAACTACCCGAGTGTGAGCCACGTCAACCGGATCAACGTGAGATATCCCTCAGGTTTACGAGCGATCGGTCGGTGGGCCGGCGGGTCGACCGTGAAACCGGTGGTATGCGTTCGTGCGGAGGCGGCGGCCAGTAGTTTCGTCAGGTATGAGTCTCGACGCCGATCTGCTCCGCACCCGTCTCACCGGCACCCGCTGGCACCGGATCGAGGTGGTCGAGGCGACCGGTTCGACCAACGCCGACCTCGTGTCGCGCGCCGCGGGCGAATCCGTCGGGGGCACCGTGCGGATCACCACCGACCAGACCGCCGGACGTGGCCGCCACGCCCGCACCTGGACCGCGCCGGCCGGCACGCAGCTGGCCATGTCGGCCGCGCTCGACGTCGCCGACCACACCGAGGACCTGGGCTGGCTGTCGCTGCTGGCCGGACTCGCCGCCGTGCAGGGTGTCGACGACGCGATGGGGATCCGTCCGACGCTCAAATGGCCGAACGACGTGCTGATCGACGGCAAGAAGGTCGCGGGCATCCTCTCGGAATACACCCGCAGCGAGCATGCCGCAGGTGGCCCGGGAGGCGTGGCGGTGATCGGCACCGGGCTCAACACCACGATGGCGGAGGAGCAGCTGCCGGTCCCGACCGCCACCTCGCTCCGGCTCGCCACCGGCCGCGACGTCCCGCTGACCGAGCTCGCCGCGTCGTACCTGCGGGCGCTCTCCGAGCTGCTCGACCTGTGGCCGCACGACCTGGACGGGCTCGCGGCGCGGTACCGCGCCGACAGCGACACCATCGGCCGTCGCGTACGGCTGGTCCTGCCCGGCGATCGTGAGGTCGTCGGCACCGCGACCGGTGTCGACTCCTCCGGCCGGATCGTCGTCGACGCCGACGGTGAGCAGGTGGTGGCCGCCGCGGGGGACGTCACCCACCTGCGGCCGGAGTGACTTCGACTCGGCTCAGCCGGCGGGGGACACTCCGCACCTCGCCGGCTCAGCCAGCGTGGAGTCGGGCGGTGTGACTAGCGCTGGACGCTCTTGCCGGCCATCGCCGGGATGATCGTCAGCGAGGGCAGACCGATCACCAGATGCACGATCGCGGTCTCGATGCCCACCGAGATCTGGTTGTAGGTCAGGATCGGGATCAGCACGGCCGCCACCAGCAGCAGGCCGACGATCCACCGGTAGAACTGATCGGGTGACGGCGTGATGAGGTGCAGCACGTACCAGAGCGCACCCGCGGCAAGCGCGCACAGGAAGCCGACGACGCCGAACCAGAGCTCGCTGGCGGCGACCGGGTTCCACACGCCGAACTTGCCCGACTCGTTCACCTTCTCCACGAATGCGGAGATGATCCAGGCGACGAGCCATGCCGCGAGACCGGTCACCACGCCGGTCATGACCACACCGCCGGCGAACGTGACGGGGTTGATGTCCGGGCCACGACGGGGCTTGGCGGGCTGGCCCGGCCGGCCGTAGGCGCCCTGGCCCCCGTACGGATCCCCCGCATAGGGATCGGCCGCGTATGGATCGCGCGCATACGGGTCGTTCTGGCTGCTGTAGGCACGCGACTCGGGTGTGTAACCGGACTCGTAGCGCGCGGTCCGCGGGTCGCGGGGATCCTGGTAGCTCATGGCGTTCTCCTCCCCGACCGGTCGTGGGAGCCGATGGTCGGATCTGGTGTCGGTCGGATCTGGTGTCAGGGCCCTGGCATGCTCACGGCACGAGGACGGCGGTCGGCGTGATTGGCAGTCTACTGCGGCACCCGGCCGTTTATGCTGAGCCGCATGGCCTATCCGCGGGAGAACCTGGCGTCGGGGGAACGCGTCGTCCTCCATCGGCACCCGCACTGGAAATGCCTGCTCGGGCCGTTCCTCTTGTTCGGGCTCCTCACCGCCGCCGCCGGCGTACTCCTCGGCGTCATCACGTCGTCGGGGTTGCGGTCGACACCGCAGACCGTGCTGCTCATCGCGGTCGCGGCGGTCTGGGCCATCGGCTTCTGCTGGTACTTCGTCCGCCCGCTGATGTCCTGGAAGACAACGCATTTCGTGCTCACCGACCGGCGGGTGATGTTCCGCAACGGAATCATCACCCGGTCGGGCATCGACATCCCGATCCGCCGGATCAACACCGTCGAGTTCCGGCACGGCCTCGTCGACCGGATGCTGCGCACCGGCACGCTGGTCATCGAGTCGGCCTCCGACGAACCGCTGTCCTTCGACGACATCCCGCAGGTGGAGAGGGTGCACGCGCTGCTGTACCACGAGGTGCTCGACGTCCACGACGACGAAGATCATCCGTGGGACGGACACCGGCGCGATTCCCACGACCAGCCCGCCGACGGTCCCGTGCACCCCGGTGACCGGGCGGAGAACCGGGGGGAGAACCGGGGGGTCCGCGACCGATGACGACAGTGCTGCTCGCCGAGGACGACGCCGCGATCGCCGAACCGCTCGCGCGGGCGCTGTCGCGTGAGGGTTACGGCTGCGAGGTGGTCTCGACCGGGGCGGATGCCCTGGAGAAAGCCCTCGACACCCGCTATGAACTACTCATCCTCGACCTCGGGCTACCGGTGCTCGACGGTCTGGAGGTGTGCCGGCGGGTACGTGCCCAGCGACCCGCGCTCGCGGTGCTGATGCTGACCGCACGCACCGACGAGGTGGATTTCGTGGTCGGCCTCGACGCCGGCGCCGACGACTACGTCGGCAAGCCGTTCCGCCTGGCCGAGCTGCTGGCGCGGGTGCGTGCCCTCCTGCGGCGTCGCCAGCCCGGCGACGTCGTCCTCGAGGGCGGTGCCCTGCGCCTGGACGCGCGGGCACGCCGCGTCCTGGTGAACGGACACGACCTCACGCTGGCCAACCGCGAGTTCGACCTGCTGCGCTTCCTCATGGAACGCGCGGGCGAGGTGGTGACGCGCGAGGAGATCCTCACCGAGGTGTGGGGTTCGGCCGACCTGCGGTCGTCGAAGACCCTGGACATGCACATCTCGTGGCTGCGCCGGAAGATCGGCGACGACCGCCACGACCGTCCCCGCCACATCGTGACCGTGCGCGGCGTCGGATTCCGGTTCGACCCCTAGTCGTCTCATGCGCCGTCGCCTGCTCACGACCATGATCGCCGTCCTGCTGGCGGTCGGTGGGCTGCTGGGCATCCCGCTGAGTGTCGTCGCATGGTGGTGGGTCGCCGACAACGCGCATCAGGACCTCGACAATCGGCTGAAGGTCATCGCAGACCAACTGATCCGGCAGGAGGGGGCCGACGGCCGGATCCCGCCGGAGTCCCTCGACCGTGAGGCGTTCCAGCTGCTGCTGCCGCCGAACGGCAGCCTGATCGTCACCTTCCCCGACCCCACCGGCACCCTGCAGCGCACGGTGGTCGGGGCGGACATCAGCGAGCCCCGGCTCTCGGAGTCCATCGCGCTCGGCGCAGCCGGGACGCTGACCCTGTCCATCCCGCGCGACGAGGTGCGCAACGACCAGTTCACCGCCGCCTCGATCGTGGCCGTCATCGTCGTCGCGTCTGTCATCGGCGGCACGCTGGTCGCCGCGGTCACCGCGGGTCGGATCGTCGATCCGCTGACCGATCTCGCCGATCGGGCCGCGACCATGGGCCGGGGCGACTTCCGGACCCAGTGGAAGATGTACGGCATCGCCGAACTCGATCGGGTGTCGCGTGCACTGGCCGACGCGAACGCCGAACTCGCCCTGCGCCTCGAGCGCGAGCGGGAGGTCGCCGGCGACGCCTCCCACCAGCTGCGCAGCCGCCTCACCGCGATCCAGCTACGCCTGGAGGAACTCTCCCTGCACGATGACCCCGCGGTCGTCACCGAGGCCGAGGCCGCCCTCGATCAGATCGAGCGGCTCGCCGCCGAACTCGACGAGCTGGTCGAGGCGTCCCGGGCCGACGAACCCGCGCCCGAGTTCGTCGACGTGTCGGACATGCTGACGACGCTGGTCGGGGATTTCCGGCACGCCTTCGAGGCGAGGGGCCGCGAACTGCTGGCGACCTTCGACGGCGTCCCGCACGCGCTGACCGCGAACCCGGGTCGTCTCCGGGAGGCGGTCAGTGTGCTGGTCGACAATGCCCTGCAGCACGGCCGCGGGACCTGCCGGATCCACGTCGGCACCCTGCCCGCGGGGGACCTGGTGCGCATCACCGTCGCCGACGAGGGTGACGGGGTCGCCGACGAGATCGCCGCACACATCTTCCGTCGGGGTTTCTCGGCCGGCCGACGGCCCGGCGCGGGCCGGAGCGGGGTCGGCCTGTCACTCGCGCGGGCACTGATCGAATCCGACGGTGGCCGACTCGAACTGACCGTCCGGCGACCGCCGGTGTTCGCGATCGTCGTGCCCGCGCGGCTGGTCACCGGACGCGATCAGCTCGGCACCGACCGGGGCGACTCCGAACTCGCCGACGAGATCGACGAGAACTCCGGCCGGCCCCCCCGATCGGGGGTCAGGCGTGACCGAGTTCCTCATCGTTGAGCTCGGCGAGCGAGGGGTGCAGGTCGGTCGATCCGGCGTCCCCGCCGCGCAACTGTTCTTCGGGGAAGGCGAACTTGCGCAGTGCCCAGAACCGGAACGCCATCTGCATGAGGTTGCCGATGATGTAGCCGAGCACGAAGTCGATGACCACGATCTCGGACACGCTGAGGTTGGAGCGCATGTCGAAGATGTTGTTGGCGACGAACAGTGGAGCGGCCTGGAGGATGACGCCGATACCGCTGATGGCGAAGAACAGCATCGCCTCGTGGTGACGTTCGCGGCCGCCGCGGTTCTTGAACGCCCACTCGCGATTGAGGATGTAGCTCAGGATGGTGGCCAGGACGCCGGCGATGACCTTGGCGATGACCGGCTTGGTCTCCAGGACCGTGAGGCTCAGGCTGTAGAAGATGGCGAGGTCGAAGACGAAGGTGGTCCCGCCGACCATCGCGAACTTGATCAGTTCGTGGTGCCGCATCACGAGCCGACGGACCGGCGCTGGGAGGCGGGCGATCATCTCGTCGATCAATGGCACAAGATCCGAGTGTACGAAACGAAACCGCCGGGACACGTGCCGGGCGGTTGTGCGAATGATGCCGCGTACATGCCACGATGGTGCGCGTGAATTCACGCGAGCAGGTCGGCGGTGCCGTGGCCCCGTCGTCGCAGGTGCCGCCGGTCCCTGAGTCGGGGCGCCCGGGCGGCCGGGCGTCGGGGATGCCGACCGTGACGATGATCGGCGGTGGCCAACTCGCTCGGATGACCCACCAGGCCGCCATCGCGCTGGGTCAGTGCCTGCGGGTACTGGCGGCCTCGGAATCCGATCCGGCCGCCCAGGTGAGCGCCGACATCGTCCTGGGGTCGCACGACGACCTCGACGATCTGCGGCGCGCCGCGTCCGGGTCGGTCGCGGTGACCTTTGACCACGAGGGTGTCCCGCTGGCGCACCTGCAGGCACTCGAAGCCGACGGCGTCGCGGTGCTGCCGCCGTCGAAGGCGCTGCATTTCGCGCAGGACAAGCTCGCCATGCGGTTCCGGCTGGCCGAGCTCGGCCTGCCCGTGCCCGACTTCGCCGACCTGTCCGGGGACCGGGCCGCGGCCCGGTCTCGTCTGATCGAGTTCGGCGAGGCCAACGACTGGGCCATCGTCGTCAAGGCGGTCCGCGGCGGTTACGACGGCCGCGGGGTGTGGCTCGTCGACGGCGCGGACGACGCTCTCGCGGTCTTCGACGAGTACCCCGACGACGCACCGGCGCTGCTCGCCGAACAGAAGGTGCCGATGCGACGAGAGTTGTCGGCGATGATCGCGCGGTCGCCGTTCGGCCAGGGTGGGGCGTGGCCGGTGGTCGAGACCATCCAGCGCCACGGGCAGTGCGCGGTCGTCCTGGCACCGGCTCCCGGGCTCGACGACGAGGTCGCCGCGCAGGCACAGCAGATGGCGTTGCGGCTGGCCGACGAGCTCGGTGTGGTCGGTGTGATGGCGATGGAACTCTTCGAGACCGTCGACGGCGAGCTGGTCGTCAACGAGCTGGCGATGCGTCCGCACAACAGCGGGCACTGGACGATGGACGGCGCGGTGACCTCGCAGTTCGAGCAGCACCTGCGCGCCGTCCTCGACTATCCGCTGGGCAGCACGGCACCGAGTGCGTCGGTGACGGTGATGGCCAACATCCTCGGTGCGGCGGACGCACCGGCGATGTCGATGGACGAGCGGCTGCACCACCTCATGGCCCGGATGCCCGAGGCCAAGGTGCATCTCTACGGCAAGGGCGAGCGACCCGATCGCAAGATCGGGCATGTGAACATCGTCGGGCGCGAAGGGGATTCGCCGGAGTCGGTACGGGAGCGTGCCGAACGCGCGGCCCAGTGGATGTCGCGGGCGACGTGGACCGACGGATGGGATGAACATTCATGAGTGAGACGCACGGCCCGCGGGTGGGCCTGATCATGGGCAGTGATTCGGACTGGCCGACGATGAAGGCGGCCGCCGAGGCCCTCGCCGAGTTCGACGTGCCGTTCCAGGTGGGCGTCGTCTCGGCTCACCGCACACCGCAGCGCATGCTCGACTACGCGGCAGGGGCGGCGGGCCACGGCATCGAGGTGATCATCGCGGGAGCCGGTGGCGCCGCGCATCTTCCGGGCATGGTCGCGTCGGCGACCCCGCTGCCGGTGATCGGGGTACCGGTCCCGTTGCGGCATCTCGACGGACTGGATTCGCTGCTGTCGATCGTGCAGATGCCCGCCGGGGTCCCGGTGGCCACGGTGTCGGTCGGCGGCGCCCGCAACGCCGGGCTGCTCGCGGTCCGCATCCTCGCCGCCGCCGACGCCGACCTGCGCGCCCGGATGGTCGAATTCCAGCAGGGGCTCGAACAGATGGTTCTCGACAAGGACGCGGCACTCCAGCAGGAACTGCTGGGGGAGTAGCACTTCCGCCGATCAGATCGTCGGCTGCAGGCCGAGCTTCGCGGTGAAGAAGTCGATGACCCGATCGTAGGCCTCGCGGGTCGGTTGCCCGGGCTCGTCGCGGAGGTCCTCGGTGAGCACCGAATGTGGCCGCGGCAGCATCGAATCCGGGTTCGCGGACTCGTCGGGTAGTTCGATGCCGATGAAGGCATCGCCGAGGAGCTCCCGCAGGTACGCGAATCGGGCTCCCGGCACGAGGCGGTCGCCCTGGAAACGCAGACCCATCACCTCGAGGCCGCGTGCGCACCGCGCTTGCACCAGAGCGAGATCCGACTCGCTCACGTCGATGGCCCGCGCGCGTCCCGGCAACACCGCGAACGGCAATGAGGGCTGGGACAGCACCGGGGCGAGCATCCGCTCGTCGGTGGCCATCGCGAGTGCGAACCCGCCGGTGAAACACATCCCGACGGCACCGACCCCGGGGCCGCCGCACCGGTCGTGTTCGCGGGCGGCCAACGCCCGCAGCCACGACGCGACCGGTGACGTCTTGCCGGTGGCCAGGATCGTGAACTCGCGGGTGATGCAGGCCCGGGCGATGGTGCCGAGCATGTTCGTCGCCGAGCCGACCGCGCCGAGGTTGTCGGGTCGAGGATCACGGCCGTCGACGCCGAACAGCGACGGCAGCACCGCGGTGGCGCCCGCCCCGGCCACCCGGCGCGCGACGTCGGCGACCTTGGGGCTGATCCCCGGCATCTCGGCGATGACGATGACGGCGGGACCACTGCCGAGGCGATGCACCCGGCGGGTGGTCCCGTACAGGGTCACGTCCTCGGCGACGAAGTCGTCGAGCGGGTCGTCGGCCATCAGATCACGCCGCGTGCAGTGTGCCGAGGAGCGCGGAGTCGAAGAGTCGCGCCGGGATGCGGGCACCCTGGGCGATGTCCGGCGAGTCCGACGGCACCACCCGCGGACCGGTCACCCGGTAGTGCCGGTTCTTGCGGATCAGGCCGAAGGTCCCGGCGGCCTGCACGTTTCGGACCCAATCGGTGTGCCGCCCGTACGTGAGGATGATGGTGAGACGATCGCCGTCGACCCACGCCATCACCGGGATGGAGTAGTGCCTGCCGGACTTGCGTCCGACGTGCTCGACCATCGCGTACGGAGCCAGTCTGGGCGCCCATTGTCGCTGGATGGGGTTGGTCACTCGCTTGTTCAGCCGGGCCACCACGCGGGGGATTCGCATGTCCCCACTGTGCCCGATCGGCGGCGTGCCCGCGGGGTTCACGACAGGATCAGGGTGGCCTTTTCCATCTCGGCGATCGCCGCGAGCCGTTCCGGTGAGGCCGCGGAGACGTGGACGAGGCTGCCGCCCGCCAGCAGAGGTGCCAGGAGGTGAGCGATCACCCGGTCGCCGGAGTACCACGGTCGGGTGGACACCACGCGGGCGCCCGGTCCGATTCCCTCGCGCTCAGCCGTCGCCCGGGCGTCGTCGAGCACCTCGCCGATGGGGGCGCCCTCCAGGGTGGCCGATGCAGGGTACCGAGACGAGAACTGATCGCCGTGGACGCGGACGACGCTGCCGTAGTCGCCGACGCCGGGCGGCAGGTCGCGCAGCGGCAGCGCGAACGGATCGAGCGAGGCGACCACGATCTCGTCGACGTCGGGATGGCTGTCCAGGCGATCACGGCTGGTGAACACGACCATCGGGTCTTCGGTGGAGTCGAAGTGCACCTCGGCGCCTGCCCAGAGCGCGCCCAGCAGGATGCCGGCCGTCTGCCAGTGCTCCGGGAGATCGACCCCGACGACATCGCCTTCGGCGACCCCGATCTCGTCGCGTAGGTAGTTCGCGGTCTTGGCCGCCCAGTTGCCGAGGGTCGCCGCCGAGAGCTCGGTGCGCTCGTCGGTCGCGTCGTCGTAGTAGGTCAGCAGCGGACGCGAATGATCGGCGACCGCGGCGAAGATCGCGTCGGTGAGAGTGTTCGGAGTCAGTTCACGCACATGGGCCCCTCGTTGCCCGCGGTGATCGGCGGGCGCTTGTTGCCGACGCGCTCGCTCGCCGGCGTGTTGTCGGTCTGGTCGCCGGTGTCGCTGATCGAGCCCGGACCGGCGTAGGTGTTGGTGAGCACCACCTTCAATTGATCGTCGCCGAGGGCGGGATCGGCGACGACCTGGGCGCCGCCGAGATCCTTGGCGAGGAGCCGAGCGGCGTCGCTCTTCTCCTTGGCGTACACGATCGAGTCCTTCGTGTCGGCCTTGCCGCTGGAGGTGGCTCCGACCCGGAAACCCTTGTTGGTCAAGATGTTCGCGACGTTCGAGGCGAGCCCGTCGATGGTGCCGGCGTTGACCACGTCGACCGTGTAGTCGCCGCGCTGGATGCCCTGCGTCTGCTTCGGTGCCAGCAGGTCACCGGTGAAGGCCTGGACCTCGCGCGGGTCCACCTGGACGACGCTCTGCTGACCGTCCTCGCTCCAGCCCTGCTCGGTCACGATCGGGATGGTCGCGAACTTCACCCGGCCGCCGCTGAGGTCCTTCAACTGTTCGGCGAACCGGATGATGTCCCAGTCGTCGTCGATGACCACCGACCGCGACACCGCGTCCTGCAGCTCCGACAGCTTGCCCGGATCTGTCAGGGTGTTCGCCGAGATGATCTTCTGCGTCAGCGACGCCATGAACGCCTGCTGACGGGTGATGCGGTCGAGATCGCCGCGGGGGAGGCCGTGGCGCTGGCGCACGAAGCTGAGCGCCTTGGGCCCGTCGAGAGTCTGACGGCCGGCGCGGAACCGCGCGCCCGTGAAGGGATCCCGGACCGCGTTGTTCAAGCAGACGTCGATGCCGCCGGCCGCGTTCGTCAGCAGCACGAACCCCAGCAGGCCCACCTCCGCGTAGTGGTCGACCTGCACGCCGGTCAGGTTGGCGACGGTGTCCACCAACGCCTTCCGGCCCGCCAGGGTGCCCTCGGACTCGGCCTCGCCCTCCGACTTGCCGTCGGTGACCGCTTGCGCGCGAACGGTTTCGCGCGTCGTGCCGTAGGCGGCGTTGATCTTGCTCATCCCGACACCGGGTACGTCGACATACGAGTCGCGGGGGATCGAGATCGCGGTCGCCGACGAGCCGTCGTCGGGGATGCGGATCAGCAGGATGGTGTCGGTGTTGGTCGCGACCTCGTCGCCCGACCGCAGGAGTCGGAGTTCCTCCGGCGACAGCGGATTGCCCTTGGCGTCGGTCCGCGAATCGGTGCCCACGAGGAGGATGTCGACGGCCCCGTCTTCGACGCCACCGCCGAGATCGAGTCCGCCGAGCTGGGTGATGCGGGTCTGCAGGTCCGACATCGTGTTCCAGGCGTATCCGGTGCACAACAGCACCGCCACCGAGGCGACCGCGATGAGCGCACGACCCCAGCCGGCCCCCGGGGTGCGGGCACCTTTGCGTCGGCTGTCCGCCGGCGGCTGCGACGGTGGTTCCGGTGTCGACGACGACGTCGCCGCCGTGCGCCGGTCGCCGGACTTTGGTCCGGTCTGTTTCGGTCCGGTCTGCTTGGGTCCGGTCGGCTTCGGGTCGGCGGACTGGCGTGCGGTCGGCTTCCGCGGGCTCGTCTTGGGGTCGCCCGGCTTCCGCTCGGAGGCCCGTTTGGCGGCCGGGGCCGGGCGGGTGTGGATCTCGCCGGAGGTGCGTCGGACGGGCCGCGGCTCGCCGGGGCGGCGCTGCCGGGTCGGGGTGGGTTCCACGGCTTCTGGCGTGGCTCGTCGACCGCCGGGGGCGCGACGTTCGGAGTTGCGGGGGTCGGCGGCCGGCCGACGCCGGGGGTCGCGGGGTTCGCGTGGATCGGCAGCGCGACGTCGCGGGTCCGGCGGGGGCTGGCGTCGCGCTCGGGGTGGGGGATTGCCCGGTTCACCGGGGAGCGGAGCGGCGCGGCGCGGGGATTCGCGTCCATCTGGTCCACCGTCGTACGGGGGCCGGGCCGGGCGCCTGCGCGCACCGGGCTCCGGGGCGCGCCGATCGCCGGGCATCGGCTGACGCCCGTCCGGACCCGGCCGTGCCGGACGGCGCGGCTGCGCGCGCCGACGCGGGCCGTCGGATGGTGAATCCACTGGTGAGCGGTCCCTTTCGAGGTCGGCACATCGGGTCCGGGGTCGACGCGGCGCGCGTTACGCCTGAGGATGTCGATACTGATGTGCAAGGCGGGTCGGCTGTTGTGTGCTGTCGCCAGGCTACTGAAGTGATTCGCGAATTCGAGAACGCAACGCCGGTCGTGTGAGTAGCCGTCGTCACGTGTGCCGGCGAGCGCGTCGCCGCGTGGGTACCGCCGGACTCCGGCACGATGGTGTTCATGCGTGTGACGCCGAGCAACCCCACCGTGTACATCGTCGGCGCCGGCGGGCAGCTGGGGACTGCCCTGCAAGCACGGTCGAGCGAGGTTCCCGACGTCGTCGTGCGGCCGCTCACCTCAGCCGACGTCGACATCGCCGACCCGACCTCGGTGGCCGCCGCGCTGGGCGACCTCGGCCCCGACGACATCGTGGTGAACTGCGCGGCCTACACCGACGTCGACGGAGCCGAGGCCGACGCGGAAGGCTCGCGGCGGGTCAACACCACCGGGCCCGAGGTGCTCGCGCGCCGGACCGCCGACGCCGGCGCGTGGTTGGTGCACGTGTCGACCGACTACGTGTTCCCCGGTGCCGCCGCGGAGGGTTCCCGGCCGGTCGAGCGGAACGGATACGAACCCGACGACGTGAGCGGAACGCCCGCGACCGTGTACGGCCGCACCAAACTCGACGGCGAACGCGCCGCACTGTCGGCGGATCCGCGGGCCACCGTCGTGCGGACGGCATGGGTCTACACCGGCGGGCCCGACAGCCGCGACTTCGTCGGCACGATGCGGCGGCTCGAACAGTCGCGGGAGACGGTGTCGGTCGTCGACGACCAGCTCGGGTCCCCGACCTACTCGTACGACCTCGCCGACGGGCTCTGGGAACTCGTCGTCGCGGGCCCCCGCGACGAGGTCTGTGGCGCGGTCCTGCATGCGACGAACTCGGGCACGGCCACCTGGTTCGACGTCGCCCGCGGGGTCTTCGAAGAGGTCGGGGCGCAGCCCGACCGGGTCCTGCCCACGACGACCGCCGAGTTCCCGCGCCCGGCCCCGCGGCCGGCGTTCTCGGTGCTCTCCGGCCACTCCTGGGAGGCCGCCGGCCTCACCCCGCTCCGGCCGTGGCGACCCGCGCTGCACGCGGCGATCGCCGCGTCGGACGCCGACCCCGGTTCGTTACCCTGAGCGGCGTGCCAGTTCAGCCAGCCGTGGTGACGGTGACCTATTTCTCCGGCGATCACCTCGTGACCTTCCTGCGTAGCCTCGACGCGGTCACCGACGTCATGCCGCAGGTCATCATCGCCGACAACGGGTCCGACGACGGCGCGCCCGAGCGGGCCGAGCAGGAGTACGACACGGTCACGCTGGTCCGCACCGGCGGCAACATCGGCTACGGCGGTGCGATGAACCGCGGTGTCGCCGAACTCGACCCGGATGTCGAATTCGTGCTCATCTCCAATCCGGATGTCGAGTGGAAGCCCGGTGCCATCGACGAGCTGATGGCCGCCGCGCAGCGCTGGCCGCGAGCGGGTTCGCTCGGCCCGCTGATCCGCGAACCGGACGGCTCGATCTACCCCTCGGCGCGGCGCGTTCCCGACCTCGTGTCGGGCACCGGACACGCGATCCTCGGCACGGTGTGGAAGTCCAATCCGTGGACCGCGGCCTACCGCGCGGACGACGAGACACCGTCGGAACGTCCGGTGGGGTGGCTGTCGGGCTCGTGCCTGCTCGTGCGGCGCGAGGCCTTCGACGCCATCGGCGGCTTCGACGCCCGCTACTTCATGTACATGGAGGACGTCGATCTCGGCGACCGCCTCGGCAAGGCCGGGTGGCAGAACGTCTATGTGCCGAGCGCGGAGGTCGTGCACACCAAGGGGCACAGCGCCGGCCGGCATCCGGAGAAGATGCTGCCCGCCCACCACCACAGCGCCTACCGGTTCCAGGCCGACCGCAATCCGGGACCGTGGCGGGCGCCGCTGCGCCTGGCGTTGCGCATCGGCCTGGAGGTCCGATCCCGGCTCGCCGTGCGCGCGGCGCGACGCGCGTCGGCGAGCGAGAGCTCCCGATGAATGCTGAAGTGAACACCAGTCACCTCGAGGAAGGACCCGATCCAGTGGACAACTACACCGTGCGTGAGTCGGTGGAAAGACCGTCCGTGGGGGGATCGGACAACATCAGGGAGGACGTCGAGGCCGTCGTCCTCGTCGGCGGGAAGGGAACCCGCCTGCGCCCACTCACCCTGTCGGCGCCGAAACCGATGCTGCCCACCGCTGGGCTGCCGTTCCTGACCCATCTGCTGTCCCGTATCCGGGCGGCCGGTATCCGCGACATCGTGCTCAGCACCTCATTCAAGGCCGAGGTCTTCAGCGAGTACTACGGCGACGGTTCGAAGCTGGGCCTGCGCATGCGCTATGTCACCGAGGACGAGCCGCTGGGCACCGGCGGCGGTATCCGCAACGTCCTCGACGAACTGACCGCGAACACGATCGTGGTCTTCAACGGCGACGTGCTCGGCGGCACCGATGTCGGCGACGTCATCGACAGTCACCGCGCCGCCGACGCCGACGTCACCATCCACCTCGTGCGGGTCAGCGACCCCCGCGCGTTCGGCTGCGTCCCGACCGACGCCGACGGCCGGGTCACCGCGTTCCTGGAGAAGACCCAGGACCCGCCGACCGACCAGATCAATGCCGGCACCTATGTGTTCAAGCGCGAGGTCATCGAATCCATCCCGGCCGGCCTGCCGGTGTCGGTCGAGCGTGAGGTGTTCCCCCGGCTGCTCGCCGAGGGCAGTCACGTCCACGCACACGTCGATCACGCGTACTGGCGGGACATGGGTACGCCCGAGGACTTCGTCCGCGGCTCGGCCGACCTCGTCCGCGGAATCGCGCCGTCGCCCGCCCTGGGGGACCGTCGCGGCGAGTCCCTCGTGCACGAAGGCGCGGGAGTGGGCCCGGGTGCCCTCCTGATCGGCGGCACGGTGGTCGGCCGTGGCGCCGAGGTCGGCCCGCGCGCCCGTCTCGACGGCGCGGTCGTCTTCGACGGTGCCGTGATCGAGGCCGGCGCGGTCGTGGAACGGTCGATCATCGGCTTCGGTGCCCGCATCGGGCCGCGTGCACTGGTCCGGGACACGGTCATCGGCGACGGCGCCGACATCGGCGCCCGCTGCGAGTTGCTGCGCGGCGCCCGGGTGTGGCCGGGAATCGAGATCCCCGACAACGGGATCCGGTTCTCGACGGACGTCTAGTCCGGTCGGGGCGGCCGCCTAGCGGATCTTCGCGGCGGCGAGCACGCCGGGCCCGAGCGGGATGACCACGGGAAGCAGCTGCTCGTCGTCGGCGATCAGCAGGGCCGCCTCACGGGCCGCCGCCGTCGGCGGTTCGGTGCGGGCCGGGTCGCCGACCGTTCCGTGCGCGGTCGCGTTGTGGACGACCACGACACCTCCCGGTCGCAACATCCGGACGGCCTCGCGTACGAACCGAGGCAGGTCCAGCAGTGGTCCGTCCACGAAGACCAGGTCATAGGATGCGTCGGACAACCGCGGCAGCACCTCGACCGGCGTGCCGTTGATGAGCCGGGTGCGGCCGGGGGCGATGTCGGCGCCGGCGAACGACGCCCGTGCGGCCCGGTGGTGTTCGGGCTCGGGATCGATCGTGGTCAGCACGCCGTCGGCCGACATGCCGTTGAGCAGCCAGAGGCCGCTCACCCCGGTGCCGGTCCCGATCTCCACGACGGCGCGCGCATCGGCCGCGCGGGCCAGCAGAGCCAGTAGCGCGCCGACCGCCGGGCTGACCGGTGTCGCGCCGAGCTCCTCGGCGCGAGCGCGGGCGGCGATGACGGCGTCGTCCTCGACGATGGCCGACTCGGCGTAGGCGATCAGGTCGGGGCGTGTAGACGGCGTTGACTCGGTCACGCGTCGAGGTTAGTCCGGCCCGCGACGGAACCCGATCCGGCACGCCAGACCTGGGCGAATCCGCTCGCGGCGAGACCGCCGATGCATCCTCAGGCAACACTCAGGCGCCTCATACGGCGGCCACACTCCGATAGGAGAGGGTGAGAGCTGTTCCGGTTGGGACACGTCCCGGGAGGTCGGTGTGAACTCCCTGGCAGCTCGGGAATACCCAGCCGGAATCATCCGTTCGTCTTCGGTGAGTGCTTGGGTCACCGGGTGCGTGTTTCACGAGAGAGGAACCGACCACCGACCATGACCGATCCCCGCGATCCCGCC
>NZ_JAMBDT010000040.1:0-40986 GCF_025143765.1 Gordonia sp. p3-SID1431 | reverse complement strand
GCGTTGCGTGCATTAGGCTCGCTAAAAGTAGCCCACTTCAGGGTCAGAAGAGCCACGAATGTTCCTGTACCTTGGAGTCATGCCAGAGCTCACCACGCTCCTCGATCAGCTCATCGAAACCACCCCACCCACCGACGACCCCACGGGCAGAGCAACATTCGACGCCCTCGACACGTGGCGCCTGATCCGCAACCTCGCAGACCACCAGATCGCCACGCACGCAGCGCAACTCGACGCCCTCGGAGTCGCACAGAAGACCGGTAGCACCACCAAGAAGCTGCTGATCGAGTCTGGACATGCGCCGGCCTCCGCCCTCCGCACCATGCGCAGTGTCGACGCGCTGCCCAACCTGCCCGCTTTGGCGCGTCATACCGCCGATGGGCGGCTGTCCGGCGAGGTCGTCGATGCCATCGTCCGCGGCATGAACGAGCTCGATAGACGTTGTGGTGAGGCGCTTTCCGGCGACGAGCGCTCGCGGTTTGAGATCGAACTCATCGCCCAAGCACTATCCGGTGCAACACCGACTGAGGTGCTCAAGCATGCTCACGTCATCGGCAACGCTCTCGCCGATGCTTGTGGCGCAGGAATCCGAGCGTCGGACGATGCACGCTTGAACTCGGTGAACGCCCACACCACCGACGACGGCCGCGTCGAAGTCCGCGCCGACCTCACCCAGGTCGTGGGCGAGAAGTTCCTGACGATGATCGATGAGCGCTCGTGTCCACGCCCCGAACCCGACGGCGCCGAAGATCGACGCACCGCCGAGCAACGCCGTGCCGACGCCTTCGAGTTGATCCTCGACCAAGCCGCGATCGGCGCTACCCTCGATACCGTTGGTTCCCCGCGCACTCAATTGATGCTGACGATCCCCGCGACCGGAGACCTCGCAACGCTGCCGTGGACCGGATCGGTCAGCCAAGCCACCGCGAAACAGGTCTCGTGCGACGGCTCGCTCACGGAGATAATCCTCGATAGTGAGGGCGTACCACTACAGATGGGTCACACCCGCCGGTTGTATCCGTCACACTTACGCAAAGCGATCATCGTCCGCGACGCCTGCTGCATCAAATGTGGTGCACCGCCGTCCCATACGCAGGTGCATCACATCAAGTCGTGGGCCGACGGCGGACCCACCGACCTCGACAACGGCTGCCTGCTCTGCCAACGCTGCCACACCCAAGTCCACCACCACGGCTGGGACATTGTCATGGGTTTCGACCGACACCCCTGGCTCGTCCCACCCGCGACCATCGACCCACAGCGCCGATCATTACCCGCCTACAACCGACGCACCATGCGACTCGACGACGCCGCCTGACCGCTGCCGCGACAGACCACCAGGCGTTCGCGTAGCACCTTCGCACCCGGCGCCCGCCCGGGACCGCATCCGTCCCTTGACAACTCCACAGAGACATAGCAGTCGGCTCCGTTCCCCTCCACATGTAGAGGGGAACGGAGTCCGCGGGGCAGACCATCGTCGCCCCTCGCTACATCGGCTGCGCCCGCCGCACCTGGTCGGCGGCGCGGGCGGCGTCGAGTTCGACGTCGGTGCGCATGACCGCGGGGCCGACGCTCAGCGTCCCCGACGTCAGCGGTTGCGTCCGAAGTCCACCACGTCCGATCAGGGCTTTGCGCACCCCGTCCCCGGCAACGGTGTCCATCCACGAACACGGATGAGCAGGGCGTCCGCCGCGGAACCGGATCGGACCCGACCCGGTGTCCAGCTCGAACTCGCGTCCCCGCAACGGATCGAGCTCGACACCACGCACGACGACGTTGCGGCGGGCCAGAACCGGATCGGCGTCAGCCGCCGCCGCCATCCATGCTTCGAGCGCCAGAAACGTCATGGCCGCCTCGGTGTGGGCCCGGATTCCGTAGAAGCGATCACCACGAATCCCCTTGTCGGCGACGATCTCCACCGAGTCTGGGGTGCGGGTCTCGACCTCGTCGGCCGGGCCGTCCTTCGGCCTACCGAAGTAGGCGTGCTTCGGCGAGACGACGAATGTGACTATGTCGCAGTGGTATTCGAACTCCATCAGACGCGTTCAGTATCCGGAGAACGAGTCGGTGTGGACACGCCACGGCCGGGACCGCGTCGAACCGTCGAGGCGGCGGACCGCCGCCGACGTCCGTTCGACGAACGCAGGCGTACCTGACACGTAGTAGTGTGCGCCCGCAGCGCTGGGACCGATGAGTTCGGCGAGCCGGGCGGGATCGTCGATCCCGTCGGCGAGTTCCGGCGCCTCGACGGTCGCAATGCGCGCGTTCGCGGCCCGGGCGCGCTCCAGGTCATCGGCGTACACGGCACGCCCCTGATCTCGCAGCACGTGCGCGATGGTCAGGCCGGAGAGATCGTGGCCCGACTGCACCAGCTCCCGCACCATCGACACGAACGGAGTGATCCCGATCCCGGAGGCGATCAACACCACCGATCCGGTCGCCGGAAACGACCGCGGCAGCACGAAGTCCCCACCGATCTCGTCGACGTACACCCGGCGTACGGTTCCGTCGACCAGTGCTGCCTTGTAGGTCGACGGCGCCGCGGCGACGGTGAAGCCGAACTCCACCGGTTGCTGCCGGGGCGCGGACACGAACGAGAAGACCCGCCGCGAACCCGACCACACCGACGCCGACCACCGCGGCACACTGACACTCGACCACTGCCCCGCCCGGAACACCGCTGCGCCACCGACCGGTTCACCGCGCACCACGTAGGTTCGGTCGGCCACCGGGACGGTGACGACGTCGAGCGGCACCCGGCGCGCAGTGCCCGACACCAGTCGGACGAGGAACGCGTACAGGCATCCGACGAGCAACGCCACCTCGGGCACGAACGCCAACGTGTACGCGTCGGTGATCGCAATCGTGTACTGGCAGTGCATGAGCACACCGACCAACGCCGCATATACCAGTCGGTGCAGCTCGGTGGCCGGGAACGTCAGCGGCTCGGGCAGCATGATCGCCGCCACGAACAGCATCGGACTCGACACCACCCATGTGGACAGATCCTGGCCGCCGCGTACCAGTTCGACGACCCCGATCGTGACAAGGGAGGCGCCGATGAACACCAGGGCCAGTCGCCACTCGCGGATCAAGGTCACGACCACCGCACCGATCACGACCATCGGGACGAAGAGCGGATCGGCGGCCACCCACCAGAACGGGAAGCTGATGCCCTCGACACCGGCGTATGCCAGCGCGTAACAACCGACCGCACCCGCGACCGCGGGGTTGACGATCAGCCGACGACGCCATGCGAGAACATATTTCGACGCCGCGGCGATGGCGGCGCCCACCGCGACGGTGGCGACGGCGGTGTCCTCCGAGCCGCCGGGCAGGACGAAGAACAGGATCAGTCCCGTGATCAGCCACGAATCCGAGTTCGGCGGCACCCGCAGCATGCCGGCGCAGACGTAGCTCACGACCCCGCTGAACCCGACCGCGACGACCAGCCACACCGCCAATTCGTCCGGACCGTAACCGAAGTCGGCATCGGTCGCCGAAACGACGAAAGCGACTGCGGCCAGCACCACCAGCCCGCAGAGCACCGCCCGATACGGGGTCAGGTGCCGCCGGGCCGCGTCGATCGGCGAGAGCAGCTGCGGCAGAAGCGTTGTCACAGGAACAACTCCAATCCGGGGATGGCGGTGTGTTCGACACTCCCGTTGCGTCGGATGGTCACGTGATGAAAGCCCTCACGGTGATGGTCGAAATCGCCGCGCAGGAACGCCGCGGGCGTGAAGAACAGCGCCGTCGTCAGGCCGTCGGCCTCCATCGCCGACGGCGCGATCACCCAGGTCGCCAGCACCTCCCGCGCGGGCGAGGCGGTACGCGGATCGACGATGTGGTGCCAGTCGGCCCACACCCGCCGATTGCTCGCCGAGGCGCAGATCGCGCCGCCGGCAACGGACACGACGCCGATCGCCTTCGTCGTGTCCAGCGGATGCTCCAGCGCCACCCGCAGTCCGCGGGAACGCGGCGATATCACCATGTCCCCACCTGCGTCGACCACGAAGTCGTCGACGTGGCCGCCGACGATCTCCGCCACCCGGTCGACCGCGAATCCCTTTCCGGCCGCACCCACGTCGAACAGAGCCGGCTCGCGAATCTCGAGCGCACCGACGTGCTGACCGATCACCGCCTCCCAGGCCGGCGCCGTCGGCACCCGCGCCGACGCGCGGAGCGTGTACGCCGCGTCGTAACCGGCCTCGGCGAGCGTGCGCCCCACCAACGGCGACACCGCGCCGCCGGTGAGGCCGTACAGACGGCGGTACCAGTCGACCAGCGCCTGGTCGGAGTCGGCGATCGGGTATCGCCCCGCCTCCCTGGCCATCTGCGCGACCGTCGAATCGTCCCGGAACCGTGACCAGGCCCGGTCGATCCGGTCGATCTCGGTGTTCACCGCGTCGACGACATCGGCGGGGAGTGGTTCCGGGGTGCTGATCGTCCACCGGGTGCCGATCGCCTCGAACGCCCAGTGGTGCCCGGTGCCGACGGAGGTCAGGCCTGCGCCTCCTGTTTGATCTGTTCGATCGCCTCGTTGAAACCGCCGGAGGTGAGCGACGAGCCGGACACCTTGTCGACCTCGATCTCGTCGATGTTCTTGCCCACCACGACGTCGGAGATGCCGCCGGCGAACTTGCCCTGGTACTCGAGCGACGGGCCCTTGGTCTGGCTGGTGTCCACCGACACGGCGGTGATGACCGAGTTCGACAACGTGACGGTGACCCCGACGCTCTGCGGACCACCCGGCGAGATGTACTCACCGCGCGCCGTGTACTCGCCGTCCTCGTACTCGCCGGAGCCCGCGTCGGCGGCCTCGGTGGCAGCGGAGCTGCCCGTCGCGGCGCCGGTCGTCGTGCCGGTGGCCGAGTCGTCCGACCCGGAGTCCTCGGACGAGCATGCGCCCGCCACGAGTCCGACCACCGCCATCGCCGCGACCACCCCGCCGGTGCGGGCGAGGACGGACGATCCCCGCGGGCTGCGGGACGGGCGCGAAGAACGGGGGCCGGGTTCGGCGATCGTGCTCGGGTCGAGGGTCTCGGTGGGCTCTGGGGTGTGCGTCATGCACCAATTGTGCCGATTGCGCGGCCATTGGTCCCGGCGACGGCCGCGGGGCGTTCCGAACGGTCTCAGCGTCCCGCGGCTGCGACCCTCGCCTGGATGGCGTCGACGAAGACGGTGCGGATGTCGGCCGCGTTCTCCGCGACGTAGGTGGTGCCACCCGTGGCCTCGGCGATCTGCTTCAGCGCGTCGGAGTCGGCGTCGTCGGAGATACCGATCGTCAGCACCAGCACCGGTCGTGCCGGATCCTCCAGTCGCTTCAGTTCGGCGAGCAGATTGTCGAGCGTGATGCTGTCGGGGTCCTCGTTCTGACCGTCGGTCATGATGATGACGCTGTTGGAGTAGTTCGGGTCGTAGGTGTCCTGCACCTTCTTGAATGCCGCGAGGGTCGTGTCGTAGAGACCCGTCCCGCCCCCGAGGTCCGACAACCCCTCTTCGACGGCACGGCCGAGCGCGTCCCGATGCGTACCGCTGCCCGAGCGGGCATCGAGGCGGCGGATCGGGGCGAGCTCCTCCCAGTCCTGTCCGGGCCCGCCCTTGTTCACGCTGAACGCCCAGACGCCGATCATCGTGTTGTTGGGGAAGAGCTTGAGTCCGGTCTGAGAGGCGTCGATGAGCAGGCCCGCCCGGGTGGTGCCGCCGGCCGGTGTCTCCATCGAGCCGGAGGTGTCCTGGACGACCAGCGAGCGGATCGGCACACCCAGTACCTGCCACTGCCGCAATGCCTTGTCGACGGACGACGGGTCGCGCAGCTCCAGTTCCTTGACCGGCTGACCGACGCCGTTTCCGTCGGCGTCGCGGTATCCCGAGTCGGCCAGCGCTGCGCGCCCGGCATCGGTGTTCAGCGCGGTGACGAGGGCCGCCCCGGCGTCGGCGGCCGCCTGCTGGCGCGCCGCAGGAGCCGTGTTGACCAGCGGATAGTCGAGCATGACCGTGCCCGCCGCGGGGATCGTCGACGTCAACTGCGAACCCTGGTGCGTGCGCATGAACAGATCGAACTGTTGCTCGGTGGTGACCACCGGGACGCCCGAGGTTTTGGCGAGGTTCAGACGTGTGCCCTCGTTGTCGTTGGCCAGGCGCGCATTGTTCTGCTGGATGGCGAGGATGGTCATCGCCTCGGTGAAGTCCTGGTCGGCGAGCTCGCCGGAGTCGACCGCGGCGAGAGCACCGATGATCGGGGCGTCGCCGGTGCTGGTGTCCACCGGGCTGCCGGTTCGCAGATCAGGCAACTTCATGACCTCGACCCAGGTGCCCAGCTCGGGTACGTCGGTGCCGGCGACGACGGTCGGGGTCGACGCGATCGACGGCGACACCATATCGAGGTCACGACGCACCTGGGTCGTCACCCGGCGGGCCTGCACCTGCGAGTCCGCGACCCAGAGGTCCGGAGCCGCTGCACCCTGGGTGAGCAGGCCGGGCACATCCGCACCCGCGGCCGTCTGCACGTCGTAGTCGAAACACGAGTCCGCGGACGCCTGCCGCGCCACCTCGCGCAGCGGACCGGTCATCGCCGAGTCCGACGCGACGGCGACCCGGGTCCGGTCCCCGCAGCCACCCGCACCCGTCTGCCAGATGATGACGCCGGTGACCAGGGCTACGACGACCAGCAGGACGGCACCCGCCCACAGCCATCCCCCGCGGCGGCCCCCATCGGTGTTGCGGTGCTCGAAGCCGAAGTCGTCATCGCTCCCCGACCGGGCATCGTTCGACCTGCCTCTGTCCGATGGAGACTGGGCGCGTGGCGGAACCGCCCCACCCGACCGGTCGTTCCCGTTCCACTCGTTTCCGGCGCGATCGGCGCCGGAGCTGTGACGCCCCATTGTTCTTTTCCCGTTCCCCTCGTACGGCGGCGGTCTGCAGACCCGCCTCTCGCGTGGTCGCCGCACGACGCATCGACGCATCGGCGGTCGCGGCCCGCGTGTTCACGCGTGGCTCAGCCGAACACCTCGCGGAATTTCAGCAGCGACTTACGCAGATCCCCCGACACCGCCATGGCCGCGGTCTTACCCACGGGCCCGATCAGCGGCAGCCCACCCAGATCAACAGTGAAGGTTACTTCCGATCCGCTGGAAGTGGGAGCGATGCCCAGATCCAGCTTCGCCTTGACCCCGCCTTTGCCGTTGCCCTTGAGGCGGACGTGCGAGACCGGCTCGAACTTCTCGACCACCCAGTCGAAGCGGACGCGGGTGCCTTTGACCCGCACGATCGAGGAGACCTCGGTGCCCTTGCGAAGGTCGGCGGACGCCGGGATCGGGCTGCGCCACGTCTCGTGGATCACCAGCCATTCGCTGTACCGCGAGAGATCCGATGCCGCGGCCCAGGTATCTTCCGGTGACAGATCAACGCCGATGGAGTCACTCGTCTTCGCCATGACCCAAGAGAGTAGTGCCCCCGCCTCCGCCGCCGAACAGGCACGTTCGCTGCTGGGCTCGCAGGTGACCGGGCACGGGGTGACGATCCGGCTGACCGAGGTCGAGGCGTACGCCGGTCCCGACGACCCGGCGTCGCACGCCTACACCCGAACCGCCCGCTCCGAGATCATGTACGGGCCCCCGGGACGGTTGTACGTCTATCGCATCCACGGCCACCATTGCGCGAACGTCGTCGTCGCCGGGCCGGGACCCGCTGCGGCGGTGTTGCTGCGCGCCGGCGCGGTGGTCGACGGCGTCGACCTCGCACGCGCCCGTCGCGATGCGACGCGCTCGGGGCCGGTCCCCGACGCCAAGCTCGCCAGCGGGCCGGGCAACCTGTGCCGCGCCCTCGGGATCACGATGGCCGACCTCGACACCGATCTCGCCGACCCGTCGACCCCGGTCACCCTCGACCCCGGGGCACCGCTACCGGGGGAACGCGTCGTCGCGGGGCCTCGGGTCGGGGTCCGCCGCGCTGCCGACCTGGCGTGGCGGTTCTGGATCGACGCCGATCCCACGGTGTCGGCGTATCGCCGACATCCGCGGGCTCAGCTCTGAGGACTACTCCCAGCGGACTACCGCTGCGGGTGCTGCGGCTGCTGGGGGTTCTGCGGCCGGGGATTCTGGGGCTGCGGGCTCTGCTGACCCGGCAGCGGCTCCCCGGGGTTGGTGGGATTGGTCGGCGGAGTCTGTCCCGGGTTTCCCTGTCCCGGCGCGCCGACGGCCTTGCGCACGGCATCCTGCGCCTTGTTCACCTGACCCGAGTATTTGTTCTTGGTGACCTTGTCGATGGCGTCGCCGCCCTTCTCGATCAGGCTCGGGTTCTTCTGCAGCGTGGCCCTGGCCTTGTTGACGAGTCCCTTGAGATCCATGACGTCTCCTCTGATCGACGTGCCGGACACCTTCCGGCCACTTGCCGCAGATTCTATCGGTCCGACATGAGCGCCCCGCTGACCTGCGCTTCGTCCGCGTGCTGGTCGTTGTCATGCGCGGCAATCCATCGGGGAGCCACCCGCGAGACGACCTCGACACAGGCGATGCCGACCGCCGCCGAGAGCAAGGCCACCGTGTTCATCCCCCAGTTCGACGAGTCGAGCCGGAACAGGTCCTGGGTGAACGGCCACGCGAAGATCAGCACGTACGCCCCGGCCGAGACGGCGAGCAGGACGACCTTCCACCAGGTGTACGGACGGGCGACCACGGCGAGGACGTAGACCGCGATGGCGATCAGCGTCATCAATGCCGCGGTGGCGGCCTGCGTCTGAGGCTGCGAGAGTTCGACGGCGTCACCACCCACCTCGACGCCGGCGCCGCCCGGGTTGACGATCAGGTAGGTCACGAAGGTGCACAGACCGACGATGATGCCGTTGGGCACCGCGCTGAGCAGCACCCGGCGCACGAAACCACGGCGTGCGCGCTCGTTGTTGGGGGCCAGCGACAGGACGAACGCCGGGATGCCGATGGTGAACCAGGCCGAGATCGTCACGTGGATCGGCTGGAACGGATAGCTGAGCGGATCGGACCCGAACAGCGCCCCGAGGAGACCGCCGAGGCCGACGAACAGCGCGAGCAGCACCGCATACACGGTCTTGGTGAGGAACAGGTTGGAGACGCGCTCGATGTTGCCGATCACGCGGCGGCCCTCGCCCACCACATACGGCAGGGTCGCGAACTTGTTGTCCAGCAACACGATCTGCGCCACCGACCGGGCGGCCGAGCTGCCCGAGCCCATCGCCACGCCGATGTCGGCGTCCTTGAGCGCGAGGACGTCGTTGACTCCGTCGCCGGTCATCGCGACGGTGTTGTCCCGCGATTGCAGCGCCTTCACCATGGCCCGCTTCTGATCCGGCCGGACCCGCCCGAACGTGACGCCCCGTTCGACGACGTCGGCGAGTTCGCCTGTTTCTGAGGGCAACTCGCGCGCGTCGACCGAGGACTCGGCCGATCCGAGCCCGAGCGACGCGGCGACCGCCCCCACCGACCGGGCGTTGTCCCCGGAGATGACCTTCACCGCGACATGTTGCTGTCCGAAGTAGTCGATCGTGTCGCGCGCATCGGGCCGGACCCGCTGTTCGAGCACCACGAGTGCGACCGGGGAGACGGTTCCCGGAGCGACCTGACCCGGCTCGGGTTCGGTGTCCACGGGCACGTCGGTGCAGGCCAGCAGCAGCACGCGGAGTCCGGTCACGCCGATGTCGGAGGCGAGGCGGGCCGTCTCGCCCTCCGGGTCCAGCAGGACGTCGGGCGCACCGATGAGCCAGTGACCGTCGTCGATGCCAGCGGTCGGGCCGGACCCGCTCCCGCGGAACGACATCCCGCTCCACTTGGTCGCCGAGGTGAACGGTTTGATGGCCGCCACCGACCAGTCGGGTGGGATCGGATGTGCCTCGGCGATCGCGGTCATGCTGGCGTTGGGCCGCGGATCGTGGGCGGCGAGCGCGGCCAGCACCTGTCCCTCGGTCTCGGCGGGCACCGTCCCGAGGGAACGCACCTCGGCCAGCCGCATCCCGTTCTCGGTCAGGGTGCCGGTCTTGTCCGCACAGACCACATTGACGCGCGCGAGCCCTTCGATGGCCGGGAGTTCGTTCACCAGACACTGCCGCTGACCCAGCCGCACCACACCCACCGCGAAAGCGATCGAGGTCATCAGGACGAGCCCCTCGGGCACCATCGGCACCAGCGCGGCGACCATGCCGAGCAGGGACCGACGCAACCCGTTGTCGCTGACGAAGAGTTGGTTGACGATGGTCAGGACACCGGCCGGGATCAGCAACCAGGTGATCACCCGCAGGATCTGATCGATGCCGGAGCGCAACTCGGAGGAGACCAGCGTGAACTTCGACGCCTCGGCCGCGAGCTGGGCCGCGTAGGCATCGGCGCCGACCTTGGTGGCGCGGTACGCGCCACCGCCGGCGACCACGAAGCTGCCCGACAGCACCGCGTCTCCCGGGTCCTTGTCGATCGGGTCGGCCTCGCCGGTGAGCAGTGACTCGTCGACGTCGAGCGCGATGGCCTCGACGACCTCGCCGTCGACGACGATCTGATCGCCGGCACCGATCTCGATGATGTCGTCGAGCACCACCTCGTCCGGCGGTACCTCGGTGACCTCGCCATCGCGCCGGACCCGGGGCCGGGTCTGGCCGACGATCGCGAGCTTGTCGAGCGTCCGCTTGGCCCGGACCTCCTGGATGATGCCGATCCCGGAATTGGCGATGATCAGCAGTCCGAACAGACCGTTGATGAGCGATCCGGTGAACACGACGATCGCGAACAGCACCCCGAGGATCGCGTTGATCCGGGTGAAGACATTCGCGCGGACGATGTCGGCCACACTGCGGCCGGACCGGTCGGGCAGCGCGTTGACCTGGCCGGCCGCGACCCGCTGCGCCACCTCGGCCGCGGTCAGGCCGGCGTCCGCGATCTCGGTCGGCGAGCTCACGCCGAAGCCTCCCACCAATTGGGTTGTGCCACACCGCTGCCGGTCCGCGTCATCAGGTCGATCGAACCGCCCGGTTGCGGCACCAGTATCGTCGGCTTGTCCGGCCCGGCGTCCGCCTGTAACCGCGCGATGGGCTCCCCCCAGGGATGGCGCGCGAGGTTGAACGTGCCCCAGTGGATCGGGATGAAGACCGAGTCGGATCCGGTACCGGGCGAGACCATCCGGTGGATCGACAGGGCCTCCTCGGGGTTCACGTGGATGTCCGGCCACATCACGTCGTAGGCTCCGACGGCGATGAGGGTGAGGTCGAACGGGCCGAGTCGGTCGCCGACATCGGCGAAGCGCTCGCTGTGGCCGGTGTCCCCGGAGAAGAAGACCTTGTGCTCCCGTCCGGTGATCGCCCAGCTGCCCCACTGGGTGAGATTCCGCTCCAGCCACCGGCCCGAGAAGTGCCGCGCCGGACCGCAGGTGAACCGCAGCTCGCCCGCGCCGGTCGGCACCACCACCTCATCCCACCAATCCGCCTGCCGGATGCGATCTTCCGCGATCCCCCAGGAGGCCAGGTGCGCGCCGACCCCGATCGTCGTGACGAACACCGCATCTGGCTGGGTGTCGGCGATCGTGACGACGGTGTCCATGTCGAGATGGTCGTAGTGGTCGTGACTGATCAGGACGACGTCGAGTGGCGGCAACTGTGACGGCGCCAATGGGGCGGAGTGCATGCGTCCGGGCCCGACGAGTTGACTGGGCGAGCAGCGGCGGCTGAGGACCGGATCGGTGATGACCCGCGCGCCGTCGATGTCGACGACGGCGGTGGCGTGGCCGAGCCAGGTGACGGCGAGGTCGCCGGGGGCCTCGAAGCGTGGGACCGTCACCATGACCGGTCGGCGCGGCCGGCCGGGCCGCCGGGCCATGTCGGTGAGGACCTGCAGGCTCGGATCGGCGATCGACGGGGGTTCCGGGTTGACGAAGGCGCCGTTCCGCAGATGCGGGCTCCGCCGCACGTGCGGCGCTATCTGGTCGCGGGAGGCGCCCAGCGCGCGGGCGGGACCGAGTCCCTCGGCGGCGAGCCGCGCCACGACGGCGTCGGCCACCGCCACTCCCGCCGAACCCGCACGCGCGAGGACGTCGCGGCGCAGGTCGTTGGTGCCTTTTCTACCGGTCGTGGAGGTCACGTTCACACAGTAGTGGGTTCGGTGGCGTCACCTTGGGCAGACGGCGGTCGCGCCGTGCGGTGCACGCCTCCCGACCGTCCCCGGTGTGATCTGCGATTTCTTCCGGGTGAACGGCATTGTGCGCCTCACCGGCACTGATAGGCTGCGGCGACATTGTCCACCCGAGCATGCGCCGGCGCATGTGGTCAGGAAGATACCGCAGTGGCACGGATGTCCGTCGACCAACGTCGAAGCGCGCTTCTCGAATCGGCGTACCGTGTGATCGCCGACCATGGGGTCGAGGGCGCGACCACGCGTCGCATCTGCGCCCACGCCGGCATGCCGCTCGCAAGTTTCCACTATGCCTTCGAGAGTCGCACCGCACTGTTGTGCGCGGTCATGGAGACGGCGGTCCCCACCGACATCGAGCGCATGCTGCACGCGGTGCTGCCCGCCGCCGACTACGGACCCGAGCCGGGCGTGGAGACGATGCGGTCGAGCATGGTGAGCCAGTTCCACGCGTTCTACGACCTGCTCAAAGCCGATCCCGGCCGGATGCAGGCGACCATCGCGCTCGGCATCTATGCGCACAATCACCCGGAGCTGCAGCAGGTCGGCAAGCACATGTACGAGCAGCTCTACCGGGTGGCCTCGGCCGGGCTGCGGTCGATGGCCGACCTGACGCCCATGGAGTGGACCACGCCGGTCGAGGACCTCGGTCCGCTGATCATCGCGGCGACGAACTCGATCACACTCGTCTACCTCAGCACCGCCGACGACAAGGTCGTCGACGCGATCATCCGCTCGATCACCGATCAGCTCATGACCCATGTCAGCTTCGGGTGAAGCGCCCGACGCGGCACCGGTGACGCCGACGCCCGCGCCGTGGCTGAGTGATCCCGAATCCTATTGGGCGGCAATTGATCAAGCGGTCGCCGATGCGAGACTCGACGCACCGGTCCTCGCACTCGACCGGGCCGCCCTGGAGCACAACGTCGCCGATCTCACCCGTCGGTCGGCGGGTGTCCCGATCCGCCTGGCCACGAAATCCGTCCGTGTCCGCTCGGTCATCGACGACATCACCGCGCGCGCCGGTTTCGCGGGGGTGCTCGCCTACGACGTGGCCGAGGCACACTGGCTCGCCACGACCTCGGGGATCGACGACGTGCTGATGGGATACCCCAGTGTGCGGCGGGATGCGCTGGCGGCCTTGGCCGCCGACGAGGTCGCGACCCGTCGGGTGAGCGTGCTCGTCGATTCCGTCGACCAACTCGACCTCATCGACGCCGTCGTGCCTCCGTCCGCCCGGCCGCCGATCCGCGTCGCGATCGACCTCGACGCGTCGTACCGCCTACTGGGCGGGCGGGTGCACATCGGGGTTCGCCGCTCGCCGGTGCACTCCCGTCGTGACGCACTGGAGCTGGCACGGATCATCGTGGCACGTCCCGGCTTCGATCTCGTCGGGGTCATGTCCTACGAGGCGCAGGTGGCCGGGGTGGCCGATGCGGCGCCCGGTAAGGCGTTGGCCAACCGGGCGATTCGCGCGATGCAGCGACGTTCGATGGCCGAGTTGCGCCGTCGCCGCGGCAAGGTGATCGACGACGTGCGCCGGATCGCCGACCTGGAGTTCGTCAACGGAGGCGGCACCGGTTCCCTGGAGGAGACCGCGCGCGACCGCTCGGTCACCGACATCGCCGCGGGCAGCGGTCTGTTCGGCGGCCATCTGTTCGACGGGTACGCGCGGTTCCGTCCCGCCCCCGCGCTGTCCTTCGGTCTCGACGTCGTCCGCCGCCCGGCGCCCGGCGTCGTGACCTGCGCGGGCGGCGGTTGGATCGCGTCCGGCCCGCCCGCTGCCGACCGGTTGCCCACACCCGTGTGGCCGCACGGACTCACCTACGTCGGTACCGAGGCCGCCGGCGAGGTGCAGACCCCACTGCGAGGTGCGGTCGCGGACGAGATCGCCGTCGGGAGTCGGGTGTGGTTCCGGCACACCAAGTCCGGCGAGGTGTGCGAACGAGCGCGCGAGGTCGCGATCATCGGCCGCGACGACGCCGGGCACGCAGTGGTCGATGAGGTCGTACCGACCTACCGAGGAGAGGGCAGGTGCTTCCTGTGAGCAGGACCGCTGCGCGTTCGGCGCCCGGCTGGCGCAACTGGGGCGGCACCGCGGCCTGCACGCCGAACCGGGTGCGGCACCCGGCGAGTGCCGCCGAGATCGCCGACATCGTCCGGGAGACGGCCGCGCGCGGCGGCACGGTGAAGACCGTCGGCGCGGGACACAGCTTCTCCCCCATCGCCGTGGCCGACGACGTGCAACTCGACCTGTCGCGCCTGCGTGGTCTGGTCGCGGCCGACGGCCACCGAGTGACCGTGCGCGCCGGCACACACCTGCACGAGATCCCGGGGATCCTGGCACCTTTCGGACTCGCGATGACCAATCTCGGCGACGTCGATCGTCAGACGATCGCCGGCGCCACCTCGACCGGAACCCACGGCACCGGGCTCGCCTTCGGCGGCATCAGCACCCAGATCGTCGGCGCGACCATCGTCACCGGCTCCGGCGAGATAGTCACCGTGACCGCCGACGACGCCGACATGCAGGCCGTCGCACTCGGCCTCGGCGCGCTCGGGGTCGTTGTGGAACTGACCATCGACTGTGTCGACGAGTTCCGGCTGCACGCGGTCGAGGGTCCCGAGACGGCCGATGCGGCGATCGCCGCCTTCCACGAGCGCGTCGCGACCACCGACCACCACGAGTTCTACCTGTTCCCGCACACCAATTGCGCTCTGGTGAAGACGAACACACGGGTCGGTCCCGACGCCCCGGTCACCGGGCCGTCGCGCGTCAAGCGCTACATCGACGACGAACTGTTGAGCAACAAGGCCCTTCGTCTGCTGTGCGAGATCGGTGCGCGCGCACCGCGATTGGTGCCGACGATCAACGGGGTCACGAGACGCGCGCTCTCCGCGCGCGAGTTCACCGACTCCTCCACCGGGGTCTTCGTCTCCGACCGCGACGTCCGGTTCCGCGAGATGGAGTACGCCGTCGACCTCGAGGCCGTGCCGGCGGCGCTGCGCGAGATCCGCGCCCTCCTCGACCGGCGCGACCACCTCGTCAGCTTCCCCATCGAGGTCCGCGCCGCCGCGGCCGATGACCTCATGCTCTCCACCGCCTCCGGACGCACCAGCGGTTACATCGCCGTACACCGTTATCACCGCGACGATCCCGCCGACTCCGATGCTTACTTCGCCGACGTCGAAGCCATCCTCACCGGTCTCGGCGGCCGGCCCCACTGGGGCAAGATGCATACGCGCGACGCCGAATATCTACGCGGCGTCTATCCACGGTTCGACGAATTCCGCTCCGTCCGGGACCGATACGACCCGTCGCGCGTGTTCGCCAACGACTACCTGCGGCGGGTGCTGGGCGACTAGTCGGCGAACCCCGCCATCACGTCCAGCGCCTCGTCCTCGAGCAGCGGGCCGTCGACGTCGATCGAGGCATCGCTGGACGCGATCACCTCGGCGCAGGACGACCCGAAATGCGGGCCACCCGGGAGGACCGCGGTGAACGCCGCGGTCGAGGCGGCGAACACGATCCGGCCCACACCCGCCCACACGCACGCCGCGGCGCACATCGGGCAGGGCTCGCCACTGGCGTACACCGTTGCGCCCGCCAGTCGTTCGGCATACCCGTCGTCGATCGCCCGACGAAGCGCTACGAGTTCGGCGTGGGCAGTGATGTCGCCGGAGGCGCCGACCTGGTTGCGCCCCTCCGCCACCGCGATGCCGTCCACGGCGATCACACTGCCGAACGGCCGGTTTCCTGCCTCACCTGCCTCACCGGCGAGGTCGATGGCGCGCCGCAACAGTTCTCGGTCACGCTCCGAGGTCCTCATCCGGCCAGCTCCACCCGGGTACCGACGCCCTGTTCCGTCGCGGCGTCGACCAACAGGCGCGCGGTGACGAGGTCCTGCAACCCGATCCCGACGGAGTTGAACAGGGTGATGTCCTCATCGTGCTCCCGGCCGCTGCCGGGGCGGACGATCACATCGCCCAGCTCGATGGCGACGTCGTCGGCCACGAGGTGGCCCTCTTCTATCGCGAGCAGGACGTCACCGGATTTGGCCAGTGCCGTCGACCGGCTGTCGACCACGAGGCGGGCAGCGGCCATGCCCGCACCATCGACTTCCCGATGGTCGGCACGCGGCGGCGCACCGACGACGTTCAGATGCTGGCCGGTGCGGAACCACGCGCCCTCGACGATCGGCTCACGCGAGGGCGTGAGGGTGCACACGACGTCGGCCGACGAGACGACAAGCCGCGGTGAGTCGGCCGACTCCACCTCGAGATCGAGGTCCGCAGTCGCCGTGCGGAACCGGTCCACCGTCGCCGCGCTGCGAGACCAGACGAACACCTTCTCCAGTGGCCGGACCCGCGCGATCGCCCGGGTGTGCTCGACCGCCAGCGTGCCGGCCCCGATCACGCCGAGCACCGCACTCGAGGTGTGAGCAAGATGCGCGGTGGCGACGGCGCTCGCGGCAGCGGTGCGGATCGCGGTGATCAACCGTCCGTCGATCACCGCCTCGCACTCACCGGTGTCGGCGGACATGAGCAGGATGGTCGACCGTTGCGCCGGACGACCCGACTCGCGGTTGAACGGCATGTCCGACAACATCTTCACCGCACTCGCCCGATGTCGGCGAGCCGATGCCGCCATCGGCAGGACGGTTCCCCTCTCGATCGGCAGCATCGCGGGCGCCGGGTTCGTGGCGGTTCCCGTCGACAGGTCGATGTGCGCCTGTTCGACCGCGGCATACACGGCTGCCCGGTCGATCAGACCGGCGACCTCGGAGTGAGTCAGGACGATGGCCATGTCGGGCCCTTTCTCTTGCAGGTGGTTTCGCGCACGTCAGACACGGCCGACGTACGGGACGGTGAGGCAGGACGGCGCCTTGCGTCCGCCGACGAAGCCGGCGACGGCGACGATCGCGATGAGGTATGGAAGCATCACCAGCAGCGCGTACGGGATGTCGACGCCGACCGCGGGCAGGGCGAACTGAAGCGCCCGGGCCACACCGAAGAACAGGGCGGCAATGACGATTCCGGTGACCTTCCACCGACCGGCGATCACGGCGACGACGGCCAGGTATCCCATGCCCGCGGTCATGTTCTCGCTGAACGACCGCACCTCCGACAAAGCCAGCTGGGCTCCGGCCAACCCACCGCACCCGGCCGCGATCAGCACACCGAACACCCGAATCCTGTTGACCGACACTCCGGTCCACCCTGCCGAGACGGCATCTTCGCCGACAGCATCGAATCGGATGCCCAGCATGGTCCGGCCGGAGAACACGATCGCGAGCCCCGCGACCACCAGAAGGCACAGGTACCCGAGCATCGTCTGTCCGAACAGGGCCGGCCCGACGACGGGGAGATCACTCAGGACGGGGATGCGGACGTCGTCGAACGCAGGAACGTTGTTGCCCTTGCCATCGGCGAGCAGGATGCGGGCGCCGAAGGTGGTGAGGCCGAGCGCCAGTGCGTTCGCCGCCACACCGATGACGATCTGGTCGGCTCGGCACCGGACGCTGAGCACAGCGTTCATCACTCCGAAGAGCAGCCCGGCGGCGATGCCGGCGAGAACGCCGAGGACCGCGGATCCGGTGGTCGCGGAGGCGAATACGCTGGTGAACGCGCCGCACAGCATGATGCCCTCCATACTCAGATTGAGGACGCCGGCTCGTTCGCTGATGGACTCGCCGGCCGCGGCGAGCAGCAGTGGGATCGCGAATGCCGCTCCACTGGCCAGGATCTCGGTGATCATCGTGACGTTCATGCCGACACCTCCTCGGTGGCGGTTGTCGAATCGGCGGCCTTCGTGGCGGCCACATTGCGGGATCTGGTCGGCGACGTCGATGCCCACCACGCGGTGGCGGCGATCAAGATGATGAGAACGCTCTGCACGACCGTGATCGTCGACGACGGGACACCTGCCTGGAGCTGTAGGTTGATCCCACCCGAGACCAGGAAGCCGAAGAGCAGCGACACCCCGGCGACCGCGATCATCGACCCTCGGGCCAGCAGCCCGACGACGAGTCCGCTGAACCCGAACCCCGACGAGAAGCCCTCGGCGAGCACGAACGGTGCGCTGGTGACCAGCAGGCCGCCCGCCAGGCCGGCACATCCACCCGCTGTGGTGAGACCGAGAAACGCCGTGCGCTCGATGGGGACACCCAGTCGTGCCGCTGCCGAGGGAGACAACCCGACGGCGCGCAGGCGGATTCCGACCGCGCTGTGCCGCAACAGAACCGCCACGAGGACAGCGAGTCCGATGGCGAGCACGATCGCGATCGTGGCCGGATTCTTCGCGAGGCCCAGGAGCGGCAGATGAGTGGACTCACCGAGGGACTCCGACTGCGGCAGCGTCTCCGACGATGTCACGGGCTGCCGCAGCAGGCCCTCCTCGTGCACCATCAGCACCACCATCGCCAGGCCGACGAAGTTCAGCAGCAGAGTGGTGATGATCTCGCTGGCGCCGCGTCGGACCTTCAGCCAGGCGGCGATGGACGCCCACAGGGCGCCGCCGAGCACCGCCGCCGCCAGCGTGAGCGGGATCGCCAGCACCGGCGGGATTCCCTCCGGCAGGGACACCCCGACGGCGGTCGCGGCGACACCGCCGAGGCAGATCTGGCCCTCACCGCCGACGTTCACGAGCCCGGCCCGGTAGGCGATCGTGAACCCGATCGCGACGAGCATGAGCACGGCGGCGCTGTTCATCGACGTGCCCACCGCGAACGGCGACCCCAGCGTGCCATCGACCAGGGCCTCGATCACGGTGGCCGGATTCGCGCCGGCCACGGCGGCGAGCGCGAGTCCCACCGCGGCCGCGACGACGACTGCGCCGAGGCCCACGACGACGGGGTTTCGAGGACTGACGGTCGCCGTCGACAGGCGCGACCGGATGTATGTGGTGACGGTGTCCATCAGGCGACTCCGGTGAGCAGGTTGCCGATGAGGCGCGCAGCCTCCGGCGACCGGGCGTCGACCGAGCCGTGGAGCCCACCCCGATAGGCGACGACGACGCGATCGCACACCGAGAGCAACTCGTCGATCTCGCTGGACGTCACGAGGACGGCGGCGCCGTCGTCGGCGGCCGCACGCAGCCGGTCGAGGACAAATGCGACGGCCCCGACGTCCAGACCACGGGTCGGTTGCGCAGCGACCACGACTCGCAGTCCAGGCGTCGTCAGTTCCCTTGCGAGAACGACCTTTTGTTGATTTCCACCGGACAGACTGCCGATCGGCGCATCCGGTCCGGGCGCCCGGACGTCGAAATCGGCGATCGCCGTCTGCGCATCGGCTTGCATCCGGGACCGGTCCAGCAGACCCCACCGCCGGTAGTTCGGTAGCCGTGGCATCGCCAGGTTCTCGGCGATGCTCATGGCGGCGATCATGCCCTCGGCGTGCCGGTCTTCCGGGATCACCGCCAGGCCCGCGAGTGTCCGGCGGGCCGGCGTGGCCGCGGTCAGATCCTCGCCGTCGATCGTCACGACCCCCGTGTCCGGCGACACGGCTCCCGACAGCACCGATGTCAGTTCCGACTGGCCGTTGCCCTCGACCCCGGCGATACCGACGATTTCGCCGGCGCGGACCTCGAGGTCCACGCCCGCAAGGGCGACACGACCGTCCTGGCGGGTCACGCTGATGTCCTCGACCCGCAGACGGGGCGGCGCCTGGTTCGTCGTGCGCGTGTCGTCGGCCGGTGACCGCGCCGGGCGCTGGGTGCCGACGAACTGCGTTGCCTCGCCGAGCATCATGGCGAGCAATTCCTCGCGGCTGAGGTCGGACAGCGGCCCACCGCCGACGACGGTGCCCGCCCGGAGCACCGTCGCCTCATCGGCCACCCGGGCCACCTCGCCCAGCTTGTGGGTGATCAACACGACGGACTTGCCGCTCGCGGCAAGCGCCGAACACGTGTGGATGAGCGCGTCGATCTCGGCCGGGTCGAGCACCGCCGTCGGTTCGTCGAGCAAGATGAGTCGCGGGTCGGTGAGCAGCGACTTGACGATCTCGACCCGTTGTCGTGCACCGACGCTGAGGTCTCGAACCATCACCTCCGGATCGACACGCAAACCGTAGTGGTCGGAGATCCGATCGAGGTCACGGCGCAGCTGCCGCCGTGGTGGCCGGAAGCCCCCCGAACCGAGGACGAGGTTGTCCGCGACGGTCATCGTGGGTATCAGCGAGAAGTGCTGATGCACCATGGCGACACCTCGATCGATGGCGTCGGCCGGACTCTGCGGACGATACTCGTTGCCGCCGAACGTCATCTGGCCGCGGTCCGGGGACACGGTGCCGAAGATCGCGTTGCACAGGGTCGACTTGCCCGCGCCGTTCTCCCCGAGAATGCAGTGCACAGAACCGGCGCGGACCGACATGGTCACCTCGTGGAGGGCTCGCACCGTGCCGAAGGTCTTCGCGACGGAGTCGAGCCTGAGGAGCGAGTCTCCCCCGGCCACCGGGATGTCGGTGGTGATCGTCATCGTCGGCGGCCTCAGTACGGAGCGACGGCGCCGTCGGCGATGGCAGCTTTCGCGCGCTCAACCGCCTGCGCCACAGCCGGATCCGTCGAGCACACGATGTAGTCGGTACCGCCCTTGTCGGTGGTCAGACCGAACGGCACCTGCGCTGCTTCCCACGTGCCGTCGAGCACAGCTCGAACCGCGTACTCGACCTCCGCGCCGATGTCGGTCTTGACGTAACCGCTGTACACCGGGTTGCTGCAGTCACCGGGGATCGGACCGCCGCCGAGCCGGTTCCCGGTTTCGCTCGCGGCCTGCTCGATGCCCTGCTTGCCGAGGTTGACGATCTGGCCCAGCACATCGGCGCCACCGGCATAGGCGGCTGCGGCTGCCTGCTTGGCCTTCGCCGGATCGTTGAAGTCGCCGACATACTGCGGCGCGAGAACCCGGACGCCGGGCCGCGTGAACTCGGCTCCGTTCTCGAATGCCTTCGCCGCGTTGACGATCGCCGGGAGTTCGACCCCGCCGACGAACCCGATCGTGCCGTCCGCCGAGGCCGCCGCCGACGCCGCACCGGCGATGAACTCGGCTTCGGCCTGCTGCGGGTCGTAATACGCGAGGTTCGCCATGGGTTCGGCGTCGGCCGGACCGCCGATCTCGACGAACGTCACGTCCGGAAACTGCGGCGCGACCTTGCGCAGATCGGCGTCGGTCTGCCCGCCCACCGAGATCACCAACTCGTTCTCCGAGGCGAACCGCTGAAGGGCCTGCTGGTAGTCGGCGGTCGCGACCTGCTCGACGTAGCTGATGTCGACCTGGTCGCCGAGCTGTTCCTTGATCCGGTTGTAGCCGGCATACGCCGACTCCATGAAACCGGTGTCGTTGATCGAGCCGGGCAGGAACACCCCGACCGACAGGGTTCCGTCGTCGGCCGCGGAGTCGGACGACCCGCAACCGGAAACTCCGAGAGCGAGCGCGCCGGCGGCCATCAGCGCGATGGGAAGCTTTCGTTTCATGGTTTTCTCCTGGTAGGCCGGCATCCTCGTAGCGGTATACCGTTACGAAAAGAGTCCGCTTGCACCATTTCCGCCCGGTTACGAACCGGTAAGAGCGTAATTAACGGTATACCGTTACACGTCCCGGGGGTACGCTGGCCTTCGCCACACAGAGGAGACATGCCGTGACCGGTGCCGCAGACGCCGCGACGAAGAAGTCGCTGAGCGATCTCGCCTACGAGGTGTTGCGTGGGCGGATCGTCGGCCTCGAGCTCGCGCCCGGCACCAGGCTCGTGGAGCGTGACCTGGCTGTCGAGCTCGAGCTGTCACGCATCCCCCTTCGCGAGGCGATGCAGCGACTGCAACAGGACGGCCTGGTCGTGATGGTGCCCCGTCGCGGCGCGATCGTCGCACCGTTCACAGTCGATGACGTGCGCGATCTGTTCGACGTCCGCGAGAGCCTCGAGGTGCTGGCGGCCCGACTCGCTGCCGAACGCGCCGATCCGGTCGGGCTCGCTTCGCTTGCCGACCAACTGGAGATCGCTCGTGACGCGACGGCGCGAGACGACAAGCCCGCGATCGCCGCGGCCAACTCACGGTTCCACACGATCATCGTCGACCTGGCCGGAAATCCGTTGCTGGAGAACGTCCTCGGACCACTCGAAGCCCGCACGCAGTGGTTGTTCCACCTGACCAAGGACCGGGACCCGGGGGTGCAGTGTCGCGAGCACGAGGAGATGCTGGCCGCAATCACCGATCACGATCCCGACCGGGCCGCCGAGTCAGCCTTCCACCACGTGCATTCTGGGCGCGCCGCCAGCCTTGCGATGGCGGCGCAGTGGTCGCGCAACGCCCTGGATCCAGTCGCGCTCACCAAGAGCCGACGCAGGTGATCCGACCCGGACTCAGCACTCGACCACGCTGAGCGGACATCCACGGCCAGCCCGCCGTTCGCGATCTCCTGGTACTCGGCGTTCATGTCGCGGCTGGTCGATGTCTTCGTCGCGAACATTTGGCAGAGCGGGTGTGCCTCGGCTCGCGATGATCTTTCGACGCGTCTGCGACTCGTGGAGACCGGTCGCACGTCCCGCTTGACACCGCAAGACCCGAGACGCACACTTGTTGCATAGCATGCGCGTCGTTGCGTATGACGCAACAAGTCAACACTCCCCCAGCTTGGCCCGGCCGAATCCACGTGCCGTCCGACTGTCTCGAGATCGACTGCAATGCAGTTGATCTCGATGTAACCGCCATCCCGACAGATCCGTCACCGACCGTGCAGAGAGGCCCGCACTGCTGATGACTGCACCATTCGTCGCGCATGCCGCCACCAGGGCACCGGAAACCGGCACCCGCGCTCTGATCGCCGACCGCCGCGCAGGCGAGAGCCTGCCGGCGGAGTTCTATGTGAGCCGGGAGTTCTTCGACCTCGATGTCGACGAGATCTTCTCTCGGTCATGGATTTTCGTGGCCACCGAAGCCGAGATCACCGATCCCGGTGACTATGTCACCATCACCTTCTCGACCCGGTCGGTCATCGTCGTCCGAGACGACGACGGCCGGGTCCGGGCCCACCACAACGTGTGTCGGCATCGAGGGGCCCGCCTGCTCACCGAGCCCAGCGGATCGACCGGGACCCTGGTGTGCACCTACCACTCGTGGACCTACGGGATGGACGGGCGCCTCGAGTTCGCCGATGACCAGGCGCCCGGCTTCGACAAGTCCTGTTACTCGCTGCGCTCGGTACATGTCCGCACGATCGGCGGCCTGGTGTTCATCTGCCTGGCCGACGACCCGCCGGCCGACATCGACGAGGTCGCCGCCGTCGTCGAGCCCTATCTGACGCCGCACCGTCTCGCCGAGGCCAAGGTGGCCAAACAGGTCGACATCGTCGAAGACGGCAACTGGAAACTGACGATGGAGAACAACCGCGAGTGCTACCACTGCGGTGGCCATCCGGAACTCCTCAACGTGTTCTTCCCGACCTGGGGATACAGCGACACCGACGCCATCCCCAGCCGGTTGGCGCCGGCGTTCGACCGGTTCCACCGCGCCACCGCGGAACAGACCGAGATCTGGGACCGGCATGGCCTACCCCACACCCGGGTCGTAGAACTCGACACGCGCGCAACAGGGTTCCACATCGAGCGCGACGCACTCGACCTCGCCGGCGAGTCGTTCACCCTCGACGGCTCCGCGGCCTGCGGCCGCCTCCTCACCGACATCCCCGACGCGCGACTCGGCCGGCTGTCGATGCACCTGCAGCCCAACATGTGGCTGCACGTGACGAGCGACCACGCCGTGCTCTTCGCGGTCATCCCGGTCTCCGCCGATCAGACCCTGGTGCGCACCACCTGGCTCGTCCATCGTGACGCCGTGGAGGGCGTCGACTATGACCTCGACCAGCTCACCGGGGTCTGGGAGAAGACGAATCAGCAGGACGCCGACCTCGTTGCGCTCGCGCACAGCGGCATCAGCGATCCCGCTTACGTTCCCGGCCCTTACAGTACGTCGGAGATCCAGGTCGAGGCCTTCGTCAACTGGTATGTCACGATGCTGCGCCGCCGACTCGACATCCCGGCCGCCGACGGCCCTTTCGACGCGGCGGGAGCCTGAGAGCGACCATGGCCGACAACATCTTCCTCCAGTGCGTGTCCCGCACCGACACCACCCGGGACATGGCGACGTTCACCTTCCGGGTCGCGGGCGGGTCGCCGTCGCGCTCCGCTGCCGGGGATCCGGCCGGCGACCCGGACGACCACCGGACCTTCGTCTTCGCCCCCGGTCAGTTCCTGGCGATGACCGTGGAGATCGACGGCCGGCCCGTCCAGCGCTGCTACAGCATCTCCTCACCCCCGACCCGGCCGGGGGGCCTGTCGATCTCGGTGAAGCGCGTGACCGGGGGCCATGTCTCGAACTGGTTGCACGACAACATGGTCGAAGGCATGATGATCACCGCCTCCGGACCGCTGGGTCGATTCACCTACACCGCTCGTCCGGCCGAGAAGTACCTGTTCGTCTCGGCCGGGAGTGGCATCACGCCGGTGATGTCCATGCTCCGATCGGTCACCGACAGCGAGTCCCCGCTCGACATCGCCTTCGTGCACAGTGCGCGCAATGTCGACGACATCCCATTCCGGGACGAACTCGAGGAACTCGCCCGTCGGCATCCGAACGTGACACTGGCGTTCGCGGCGACGCGCATGGCCGCCGGCGACTTCCCCGACTGGACCGGACACCGCGGGCGCATCGACCGCGCGATGCTCGAACGGGTCTGCCCCGACCTCGGTGACCGCGAGGTGTTTCTCTGCGGCCCCGGGCGTTTTCGCAGCGACGTGCGCGGCGCACTGGTGTCGGCCGGCTCGGCTCTCGCTCGGATCCACGAGGAGAGCTTCGGGTTCAGCCTGCCCACCGATGACGAGTCGGAGTCCGACACCGGCGTGGTCGTCGCTTTCTCCCGACGCGCCCGGCGGGTCACCGTGGGTCCCGGCACCACGATCCTCGCCGCCGCCGCCAAAGCGGGCGTCACCCTGCCATCGACGTGTGGTGTGGGCCTGTGCGGTTCCTGCAAGGTCCGCAAGGTCTCCGGCGACGTGGTCATGAACCACCAGGGCGGTATCCGCCCACGAGAGATCGCGCAGGGCAAGATCCTGCTCTGCTGCGCCGAACCCCTGTCCCCGGTCGTGATCGATTTCTGAGGGAGACCCGACGATGACAAGCCAGAAGACACCGCGTCCCGCGGGCCTGGCGCCCCCGGGCGCCCACCTCCCCCACCACCCCGAGTTCCTTTGGCGCGCACCCGAACCCAAGTCCTCCTACGATGTCGTCATCGTGGGAGGCGGCGGCCACGGTCTCGCCACGGCCCACTACCTCGCCCGCGTCCACGGCATCACCGATGTCGCCGTCCTGGAACGGGGTTGGCTGGCCGGCGGCAACATGGCGCGCAACACCACCCTGATCCGATCCAACTATCTCTGGGACGAGAGCGCCGGGATCTACGAGCACTCGCTGAAGCTGTGGGAGGGTCTCGAGGACGAGCTCGGATACCCCATCCTCTTCAGTCAGCGCGGCGTACTCAACCTCGCCCACACCGAACAGGATGTGCGCGACAGCATCCGGCGGGTGGAGGCCAATCGGCTGAACGGCATCGATGCCGAATGGCTGGATCCCAAGCAGGTCGCGGAGGTGTGCCCGATCGTCAACACCTCCTCCGACATCCGTTATCCGGTGCTGGGCGCGACCTTTCAACCCCGTGGCGGCATCGCCAAACACGACTACGTCGCCTGGGGTTTCGCTCGCAGCGCCAGCGATGCGGGCGTCGACATCATCCAGAACTGCGAGGTCACCGGGTTCGTCACCGACGGCGACCGGGTGGTCGGCGTCGAGACCACCCGCGGCCGCATCGCTGCGGGCACCGTCGCGCTGTGCGCCGCCGGACACACCTCGACGCTCACCGACCAGCTCGGTTTCCGGGTTCCGATCCAGAGTCATCCGCTGCAGGCCCTGGTGTCCGAACTCCTCGAGCCCATCCACCCGACCGTGGTGATGTCGAACGCGGTGCATGTCTACGTGTCCCAGGCCCACAAGGGTGAGCTGGTGATGGGCGCCGGGGTCGACTCCTACAACGGATACGGGCAGCGCGGCGCCTTCCACATCATCGAGCGTCAGATGGCTGCCGCGGTGGAGCTGTTCCCGGTGTTCGGGCGGGCCCGCCTCCTGCGGACATGGGGCGGGATCGTCGACGTCACCCCCGACGCCTCACCCATCGTCGGTGCCACCCCGTACGAGAACCTCTACCTCAACTGTGGTTGGGGCACCGGCGGATTCAAGGCGACCCCGGGCGTCGGTTGGGCGCTGGCGCACACGATCGCCACCGGCAGCCCGCACGCCGTCAACGCACCGTTCACCCTCGACCGGTTCGTCACCGGCCGCCTCATCGACGAGCACGGCGCGGCCGCCGTCGCCCACTGAACCAGCCACCGCCGAGGACACCACGATGCAGATGATCCGCTGCCCGCACTGCGGGCCCCGTGAGGAAACCGAGTTCCACTACGGTGCCGCGGCCGGTGTCGCCTATCCCGAGCGACCCGCCGACCTCGACGACACCGCGTGGGCACACTACTTGTTCTTCCGGCCCAATCCCAAGGGGGCGATGACCGAACGGTGGTGCCACACCACCGGGTGCCGCCAGTGGTTCACCGTCGAGCGCGACACACGCACGCACGCCTTCACCGGCGAGACGGTGCCCTCGCGGTCGCCCGCCACCGCATCCCCCACCGAACCCGCATCCGGAGCAGCCCGATGAGCACCACCGACCCGAAATCCACTCCCGCTCAGCCGTTCCGGACCGGAGCCGGTGGACGCATCGACCGGAGCACGCCGATCGACTTCGTGTTCGACGGGGTCACCTACCGCGGCTACGCGGGCGACACCCTCGCGTCGGCCCTGCTCGCCAACGGGGTGCGGGTGGTCACCACCAGCGTCAACCTCGGGCGCCCGCGCGGCGTCACCGGAGCCTGGGCCGAGGACGCCACCGCGCAGGTCGGCATCGACGCCCCGTTCGTGGAACCGATGGTGCCGGCCACCACCGTCGCCCTGTGTCCCGGCCTCGTCGCCCACGGGGTACCGGGCTGGGGAAAGCTGAGCAGCACCGTCGACGACGCCCGATACGACTCGCTGCACCACCATCCGGACGTGCTCGTCGTCGGTGCGGGCGCCGCGGGCCTGATGGCGGCCCTCAATTGCGCCCGTGCCGGAGCCCACGTTCTCCTGGTCGACGAGCGCAGCGAACCCGGTGGCCGTACTCCCGGCGCCGGATGGGTGGCCGAGGCCGTCGCCGAGCTCGATGCCCACCCGAACGTCACGCGTCTGACCCGCACCACCGCGTTCGGCGCCTACGACGACGGCTTCGTGCTGGCTGTCGAACATCGCACCGATCACCTCGGTACCGATGCGCCCGCACACCTCTCCCGGCAACGGGTGCACCGTATCCGGGCCCGACGTCTCGTTCTCGCCACCGGCGCCCACGAGCGACCGATCGTCTTCGCCGGCAACGACGTGCCCGGGGTCATGCTGGCCGGCGCCGGCGGTGACTACCTCAGCCGCTACGGCGTCCGGGTCGGCCGGACGGCCGTGGTCTTCACCGCATGCGATTCCGCCTACACCGCGGCCTTCGCGCTCGTCGACGCCGGGGTCTCGGTTCCCGCCGTCGTCGACGTCCGCCCGGCCGTCAGCGCGGACCTGGGCGAGAACGCCCGCCGGCGCGGCATCCCGATCCTCGCGGGTACGACCGTGATCCGAGCGCACGGCACCGATGCGGTCACCGGGATCGACCTCAGCGACGGCTCGTCCCTGGTCTGCGACACCGTCCTGGTCAGTGGCGGTTGGAATCCGGCGGTGCACCTCTGGAGTCAACTGCGCGGAACCATCGCCTTCGACGACCGAGCCGCGACCTTCCTGCCCACGGGAACCGTGTCTAAGACCGAGATCGTCGGTGCCGCAGCGGGTTCGACCACCTTGGGCGACAGCCTGGCCGACGGTCGACGCGGCGCGGTGGCGACCCTCGCCGGACTCGGTATGGCGCCACCGGAGTTGCGCGCCATCCCGCGCGTCACCGAGCGGATTCCGGCCGCGCCGGCCGTCTGCTGGTACGTGCCCGGCAGTCCCGACGACGACACCCTCTCGTTCGTCGACCTCCAGCGCGACGCGACCGTCGCCGACATCGCCCGGGCGCTGGGTGCCGGGATGCGATCGGTGGAACACGTCAAGCGCTACACCACCATCGGCACCGGGCACGACCAGGGCAAGACCTCGGGCATCGTCACCTCCGGCATCGTCGCGGAGATGCTCGGCATCCCCGTGAACGACGCCGGCACCACCACCTTCCGTCCTCCGTACACCCCGGTGACCTTCGCCGCGCTCGCCGGACGTGATCGCGGCGACCGGTACGACCCGGTGCGGCGGACCCCGATCCACGACTGGCACGTCGAGCGCGGCGCCGTCTTCGAGGACGTCGGCCAGTGGAAACGGCCGCGGTACTACCCGCGTGGCGGCGAGGACATGCACGACGCGGCCCTCCGCGAATGCGCCTCCGTGCGAACGGGAGTGGGCATCCTCGACGGCTCCACCCTCGGCGTGATCGATGTCGCCGGTCCCGACGCCCCGGCCTTCCTCGACCTGCTCTACACCAACATGATGAGCACCCTCGCGGTCGGCAAGGTCCGCTACGGCGTCATGTGCGGCGCGGACGGCATGGTGTTCGACGACGGCACCGTGATGCGGATCGCCGACGACCGCTACACCGTGTACACCACGACCGGCAACGCCGCGGCCGTCCTCGACTGGATGGAGGAATGGCATCAGACCGAGTGGCCGGACCTCCGGGTGTGGATGACCTCGCTGACCGACCAGGTGGCCACGTTCCCGGTGGTCGGCCCACGCTCGCGCGACGTGGTGGGCACCGTGTTCCCCGATCTGGACGTCTCGAACGATGCGTTCGGGTTCATGACGTGGCGGGACACCACCTTTCGCGGCGTGCCCGTGCGGATCGGGCGGATCAGCTTCTCCGGGGAACTCGCCTACGAGGTGAACGTCGGGGCCGGTTATGCCCAAGCGGTGTGGCAGGCACTCATCGACGCCGGTGAACCGCACGCCATCACCCCCTACGGGACCGAGACGATGCACGTCCTGCGCGCCGAGAAGGGCTATCCCATCATCGGCCAGGACACCGACGGCACCGTCACGCCCCACGACCTCGGGATGAGCTGGGCGGTCTCGAAGAAGAAGCCGGACTTCATCGGCAAGCGATCATTCGCGCGTGAATCCGCGACGGCGCCCGACCGCAAGCACCTCGTCGGACTGCTGCCGGTCGACGGCAGCACCCGGCTCCCCGAGGGTTCGCAGATCATCTCCCACCGCGTCGACCGCACCCTGCCACCGCCGCCGGTGCCGATGCTCGGGCACGTGACGTCGAGTTACCGCAGCGCCGAGCTGGACCGCCCGTTCGCCCTTGCGCTGGTGAAGGGCGGTCGCGACCTCATCGGCAGCCGGCTCGATGTCCCCATCGGCGACACGCTGTGCGAAGTCGAGATCACCACAACCGTTTTCGTCGACGCGGAAGGAGCCCGACGCGATGGCTGACACCACCGTGCATTCTCTGCCGGACAACGGCGCCCTCGAACCGGTTTCGCCGTTGCAGCACTGGTCGGCGAGGTTCGCCGAACTGGCCCCGGCCGTACTGCTGCGCCCGACCCCGGTGGCACAGACGGTGATCCGACCGACCGAACCCGCCGCGGCGGAGCAGCTCGACCTGCCCGGCGCCTGCCGGATGACGCGCGACGGGGACACCACGGTCGTCTGGCTGGGTCCCGACGAGTATCTCGCCTACGCGGCCGGCATCGCACCGCACGAGTTCGCCGCGGCGATGGCCGACCGTGCGCAGGGCGGCGCGTATGTCGCCGATGCCTCCGGCCAGCGCACCCGCCTCGTCGTCGGCGGCCCGCACGCCGAGACGATCCTCGCCCACGGTTGCGCGATCGATCTGTCGCCGAGGAGCTTCGGGCCCGACGACGTGGCCCAGACACTGCTGGCCCAGGCCGCGGTGATCGTGCATCGCGTTCCCGACGGATTCGCCCTCCTCGTCCGCAACTCCTACGCCGACTACCTCGCCGCGTGGCTCGTCGACGCCGCCACCGAGTACGCCATCGTGCCCGCTCCTTCCCCGCTGCCGTAGAGGAACCCCATGTCTCATCGATTCACCCTCACCCTGCGATGCCCGTCGCGCAGCGGCGTCACGCACGCGATCAGCTCGTTCCTCTACAGCCACGGTTGCGAGGTGCTCGACCATCAGCAGTACGACGACCCGATGACCCACACCCTCTTCGTACGTACCGAATTCGCGTCCGCCCACGAGTCCGGCTCACAGCAGCTGTCGGCGGCTTTCGATCATCTCGCCACCGGTCTGGGCGCCGAATACTCGATCAACGACCAGACACCGCAGCGGATCCTGGTGATGGTCTCTCGACTGGGGCACTGCCTCAACGACCTGATCTTCCGCTGGCGTTCGGGCACCCTCGGCGGTGAGCTGGTCGCCGTCGCCTCCAACCACACCGATCTGGCCCCGATGACCGAATCGGCCGGCCTTCCGTTTCACCATCTACCGGTCTCCCCGGAGACCAAGCCGGCGGCCGAGAACGCGATGCTCGACCTGGTGTCGTCCTACGACGTCGATCTGGTCGTCCTCGCCCGGTACATGCAGATCATCTCCGACGAGACCTGTTCGGCACTGCGCGGCCGGGCCATCAACATCCACCACTCGTTCCTGCCGGGCTTCAAGGGCGCCAAGCCGTATCACCAGGCACATCAGCGCGGAGTCAAGTACGTCGGCGCGACCGCGCACTACGTGACCCCCGACCTCGACGAGGGCCCGATCATCGAGCAGGAGGTCATCCGCATCGACCACACCCACGATCCGCGCCGACTCGCCACTGTCGGCAGCGACGCCGAGGCGCTGGCCCTGTCGCGCGCCGTGCGGTGGCACAGCGAGTACCGGGTGCTGATGAACGGGACCAGCACCGTGGTCTTCACCTGACCAAGCCCTGACCCACACCTGCCCGAAAAGGATTGTTCCCCATGGCTGCACCGAAAGTCGTGATCGTCGGCGCCGGCATCGTCGGTACCTCACTCGCCGACGAGCTCACCCAGCGCGGTTGGACCGACGTCAACGTCCTCGACCGCGGCCCGCTCTTCGCCACCGGCGGGTCGACCTCGCACGCGCCGGGCCTCGTCTTCGCGACGAATCCGTCCAAGACGATGACCGCGCTCGCCTCCTACACGATCGAGAAGTTCTCCGCGCTCGCTCATCCCGACGGCTGGTGCTTCAACCCGGTGGGCGGACTGGAACTGGCCACCACCCCGGAACGGTGGGAGGACCTGCATCGCAAGGCCGGGTGGGCGGCCGCTCGTGGCGTCGAACACCGACTCGTCGACCCCGCGGAATGCGCTGCGATGCATCCGCTCCTCGAACGCGATGCTGTCCTCGGCGGGCTGCACACGCCGAACGACGGCCTCGCGAAAGCGTTGCGCGCGGTCGAGGCCCAGGCCCGCCGCGCGATGGCGCGCGGCGCCGAGTTCCGTGGCGGACAGGAGGTGGTCGACGTGGTCGAGGCCAACGGTGAGGTGCGTGGGGTCCGCACCACGACCGGAGTCGTCGACGCCGACATCGTGGTGTGCTGCACCGGTTTCTGGGGCCGCGAGTTCGGCCGCCGGGTGGGACTGACCATCCCCCTGGTCCCGATGGCACATCAGTACGCGATCACCACGCCGGTCGACTCCCGCCGCGGCGTCAATTCCGCCCTGGCCGAGGCGACGCTCCCGATCCTGCGCCACCAGGACCGCGACCTGTACTACCGCGAACACGGCGACCGGATCGGCATCGGCTATTACGGTCACCGGCCGATGCCCTCGGACGTGGGCGACCTGGACCACGACACTGCGATCACACTGGCGGACATGCCCTCCAAGCTCATGTTCACCCCGGAGGACTTCGACGACGCGTGGCAGCACTCGGTGGCCCTGCTACCCGAACTCGGCAACGGCAAGGTCGAGGAGGGCTTCAACGGGATCTTCTCGTTCACCGCCGACGGCCATTCGGTCATGGGCGAACATCGCGACCTGGCCGGTTTCTGGGTCGCCGAGGCCGTGTGGGTCACCCACTCGGCGGGCGTCGCGAAGACGATGGCGGAGTGGATGATCGACGGCACCCCCGGTATCGACGTCCACGAGACCGACCTGTACCGCTTCGAAGACGACGCACTCACCGACGACTTCATCCTCACCACGAGTTCGCAGGCCTTCGTGGAGGTCTACGACATCATCCACCCGCACGATCAGCGCAGGGCCCCGCGCAACGTGCGTCTCAGCCCGTTCCACGACCGCGAGGCCGCACTCGGCGCCGAGTTCTGGGAGAGCGGACTCTGGGAACGACCCGCCTGGTACGAGGCCAACCGTCCGCTGCTTGATCAGAAGCTCGCCGACGGGCTCGTCATACCGGAGCGCGACAGCTGGTCGGCCCGGCACTGGTCGCCTGTCTCCGTCGCCGAGGCGGCGCACACCCGCAGCCACGTCGCGATGTACGACATGACCCCGCTGACCCGGTTCGAGCTGTCGGGTCCGGGTGCGCTCGCCCTTCTCCAACACCTCACCACCAACAAGATGGACAAGTCCGTCGGCTCGGTGACCTACACGCTGATGCTCGACGAGAAGGGCGGCATCCGTTCGGATCTGACCGTCGCCCGGCTCGCCGACGACGTGTTCCAGGTGGGCGCCAACGGTCCGCTGGACTTCGACTGGATCAGCCGGCACCTCCCGGCGGACGGCTCGGTCGTCCTGCGCGACATCACCACGGCCACCTGCTGTCTCGGTCTCTGGGGCCCGCTGGCGCGCGACGTGCTGGCACCGCTCACGCCGGCCGACCTCACCAACGACGGCCTCCGCTACTTCCGTGCGCTCACCACCACCGTCGCCCGAATCCCGGTGACCCTGATGCGTGTCTCGTACGTGGGCGAACTCGGTTGGGAGATCTACACTTCCGCGGCCGACGGACCGGCGCTGTGGGACGCGGTGGCAGCGGCGGGCGATCCCCACGGCATCATCGCGGCCGGCCGGATCGCCTTCAACAGCCTGCGGATCGAGAAGGGTTACCGGGCGGCCGGTTCCGACATGACCACCGAGCACACGCCCGCTGCTGCCGGGCTCGGTTTCGCCATCCGCAAGACCGCGGACGACTTCCTCGGCCGCGCCGCCCTGGCCGAGCGTGATGCGCCGAACACGCTGCGCACCCTGCGTTTCACCGATCCGGCGGCGGTCGTCCTGGGCAAGGAGCCGGTATCGATGGGCGGCCGGGTCGTCGGCTACGTCACCAGCGCCGGGTGGTCGGCGACGGTCGGCGCGTGCCTGGCCTACGCCTGGTTGCCCGCCGACCTCCCCGACGACACCTCGGTCGACGTCGCCTACCAGACCACCCATCACACGGCCGTCGTCATCGCCGACCCGGTGGTCGATCCTCAGATGACCCGGATCCGGAGATGAGCGGTTCCGGGTACCCACCGACGCCCGTGACCCGCCCGGGACGGCTTGCCGCGGTTCGCGACGCGGTTCCGGTCCCACCCGCCCCGACCGGTACCCTGGGCGCTGCGATGACTGAGCAGAGTGCGGAGACCGAACGTCCGGGGGGCGCGGTCGATCGGGCACTGCAGGTGTTGGAGCTCGTCGGGTCCGCCGGGTCGGCCGGCATCACCGAACTCGCCGTCGAGCTCGGCGTCCACAAATCCACCGTCTCCCGAATCGTCTCGTCACTCGAGGCACGCGGTTTCGTCGAGCAGGTACCGGACGGTCGCAAGTACCGGATCGGCCTCACGGTGGTCCGCCTCGCCGGGTCGACGATGGCAACCCTCGACATGACCAGATGTGGGCAGGACACCTGTGACGCGCTGGCCGCGCAGACCGGTGAGACCACCAATCTCGCCGTCCTCGCCGAGTCGCAGGCCATCAACGTCGTCGAGGCCAAAGGGCCGTCCGCGGTCGCCCTCCGCACCTGGGTGGGCCAGGCCTCCCCCGCTCACGCGACGTCCTCGGGGAAGGTCCTGCTCGCAGGTCTGTCCGAAGACGAGGTGCGCGAGACCTTCGCGGGCGGGTTGACCAGGTTCACCGACCACACGGTCGTCGACATCGACGACCTCGTCGCCGACCTGCGCGAGGTCGAGCGCCGGGGTTGGGCGATGGCGGTGGAGGAACTCGAGGTCGGCCTGGTGGCGATTGCCGCACCGGTACGCGATCACACGGGCACCATCGTGTGGGCCCTGAGCGTCTCCGGCCCGCGCTATCGGCTCGACCCGGACGACACGGAGGAGCTGACCGCGACCGTCGTCTCTGCGGCCGCCGATCTCAGCCGCATGTTCGGCTACCGTGCGGCGGGTTCGGCCAGCGTCCCCGGGATCATCGAGAAGTCGTGACGTCGGCCGGCCGCCGCCCACGTGGCCGCAGTCGGGGAGATCTGGTCCACTGGAGTACATGCGCGACGTCCTGCGGTCCCTGACCGAACTCCTCGACGGCGACGACGCGCGTCCGGTCGCACTCTGCCGGGTCGTCGGCGCGTCGGGATCGGCACCCCGCGAGCTCGGCGCGGCCATGATCGTGACCGAGGACGACACCGTGATCGGTTCGGTCTCCGGTGGCTGCGTCGAATCCGCTCTCGTGCACACCGCCCGCGACGTCCTCGCCGACGGGGTCGCGATCGTCGAACAGTACGGCGTCGACGATCCCGACAGTCCCGCGCCGGGTCTGACCTGCGGCGGGCACATCGAAGTTCTCGTCGAACGTGTCGCACCGAGCAGCGGTCGGCGCGGCCAGCTCGACCGACTCGCGGCGGCGATCGACGCCGGCGAACCCGTCTCGTGGGCCACGACCCTCACCGACGAGACCGACTGGTACTTCGCCACCGCCGCCTCACAGCAGCCGTGGCGCCGCCTCGACCGCGACGTCGCCGATCTCCTCGCCACCGGCCGGACCGGCCTCATCGGCGTCGACGACTGCGATGCCCCGTCCGACGAACGTCCCCGGACCTTCGTGCAGACCTTCGGGCCGCCGGCCCGGTTGATACTGGTCGGCGCCAACGACTTCGTGCGTGCACTCAGTTCTGTTGGGGCCGGTCTCGGCATGCGGGTGACGGTCGTCGACGCACGACCGGTGTTCGCCACCCCCGAACGCTTCCCCGACGCCGACGAGGTCGTCGTATCCTGGCCGGATCGCTTTCTGGCGGAACAGATCCGGGACGGCCGGGTGGGTCCGTCGACGGCGGTCTGCGTGATGACGCACGACCCGAAATTCGACGTACCGACCCTGCAGGTGGCACTCGGCTGCCGGCAACTCGGCTTCGTCGGTGCACTCGGGTCGCGGCGGACGGTCGCCGATCGCGACCAACGCCTCCGCGAGGCGGGCGTCGACGACATCCAACTCGACCGGCTGCGCTCACCCCTGGGCCTCGATCTCGGCGGACACACCCCGGGCGAGGTCGCAGTCGCCATCGCGGCACAACTCATCGCCGAGCGGCACGGCGCCACCGGCGCACCGCTGCACGCCGGCGACGGACCGATCCACCGCCGGTAGCGTCGACCTCCGGGTCAGAACCCGGTGAACCGCGGCGGACGCTTCTCGGCCCGGGCCGCGCGGCCCTCCCGCAGGTCGTCGCTCTCCCACGCACGCATCATCGCCGCCGCCCGATCCTCGGGGGCGGCGTCGCGCGCACCGTCGCCGTTCAGGACGAGCTTGTAATGCTGCAGCGTCAACGGGGCGAGGCCGGCGATCGTGCCCGCCCAATGCTGCGCGTCGGCGAGGTCGCCGATGCGGTTGGCGAACCCGAGTGCGTGCGCACGGTCGGCGGTCAGCGGATCGCACCCGATCAGCATCCCCCGGGCCTGCCCCGCCCCCACCAGCGACACCAGGCGTCGGATGGTCCATTCATCAACGGCGACACCGAGTTTCGCCGCCGGTATGCCCGCAATCGCATCCGGCGCCATCACCCGGAGGTCGGCGGCCATCGCCAGCTGCAATCCTGCGCCGATCGCGGAGCCGTTGAGCGCCGCGAGCACGGGCACCGGGGATGACTCGATCTTCTTCAGGGTCCCGACGAGGGTGTCGAGAAAGCCCTTCTCGTACACGGGACCGGACAGGTCGGCGCCGGCACTGAACACCGGCCCCCGCCCGGTCACCACGATGGCGCGCGCACCGGACCCGAGTGCGGCGTCGAACGCATCGGACAGGCCGGCGAGCATCTCGTCGTTCAGGGCGTTGCGCTTGTCGGCCCGGTCCAGCTCGATCGTGACGACCGCCCCGTCGGTGGTGGAGTGAATCATGGGCCCCAACCTACCCACCGCACCCATTCGACACGTCGTGACAAGGTGGGGACGTGCAGATCTCCCCGGCCGGCGCAGCGCCCGCACCGCACTCGGATGTGTTGATCATCGGCGGCGGACAGGCCGCACTCTCAGCGGCCTATTTTCTCGAGCGGTTCGGCCTCGGCGATCGCTACCAGATGCTCGACCACGCCCCCGGGCCCGGCGGGGCCTGGCAGTTCCGGTGGCCGACGCTCACCCTCGCCACCGCCAACCGCGTCCACGACCTGCCGGGGTGGGGCCTCGTCGAGGCTCTCGGCCTGGACTGTGACGAGCTCCCGGCGGCCACCGCCGTCCCCGAGTACTTCGGGCGGTACGAGGAGAAGTTCGGTCTGACCGTGCATCGACCCGTGCACGTGCGCGCCGTGCGCCGCGAGGACGACGGCTTCCGCGCCGAGCTGGGCGACGGCGGGTCGGTCACCTCGAAACTCATCGTCAACGCCACCGGCACCTGGGACCGTCCGTTCATCCCACATATCCCCGGGGCCGCCGATTTCCGCGGCCGGCAGCTGCACACGCACGACTACACCTCGCCCGCGGAGTTCGAGGGCAAGCGGGTCCTGGTCGTCGGCGCGGGCATCTCCGCCATCCAATTGTTGATCGAGATCGCCCGGGAGGCGCCCGGCAGCGAGACGTTCTGGTGTTCCCGGCGCGAGCCCGTCTTCAACCCGGAACCGTTCACCCCCGAGCAGGGGCGCGAGGCCGTCGCCCGCGTCGAACGGCGGGTGCGCGCCGGGCTCCCACCCACCTCGGTGGTGTCGGTGACCGGGCTGGCACTCACCCCCGCGATCGCGGCCGCGCAGCGCGACGGAATCCTCGCGTGGCGCCCGATGTTCACACGCATCACCGAGACCGGGGTGTGCTGGGACTGCGACGGACCATCCGGCGACTCCCCCGATCACCCGGACGTCCCGGAGCACCTGGATGTCGACGTCATCTTCTGGAACACCGGTTTTCGCAGCGCCATCGACCATCTCGCCCCGTTACGCCTGCGCGCGCCGGGTGGCGGCATCACGATGGCCGGCCGCCTCGCGACGGTCGTCGACGCCGATCCCCGGATCCAACTGCTCGGCTACGGCCCGTCGGCCTCGACGATCGGGGCCAATCGCGCCGGGCGGGAGGCGGCACGGGTCGCGGCCGAGCTGCTCGGGGTGCCCTCAGGCTCTTCTGGGAACACGCTGTAGTTGCCACCACTTGACAAGGTGTTGTGTTTTCACAACACTGAGTCAGGTGAGTCCAATACGCCGTGGGGAAAAGCTCCCCATCTACAACCGCATCGGCGTGCTGCGGGCGGAGCGTCGGATGTCGCGGGCCGAACTCGCCGCAGTCGTCGGCATCAACGTCCAGTCGGTGGGCGCACTCGAGCGCGGCGACAACTACCCCAGCCTCGACCTGGCGTTCCGCATCTGCGACGTCTTCGACCTACCGGTGGAGGCGGTGTTCAGCCGGCACGAATTCGGGGCGATGTCGTCGGCGCTGTACCGGCGCGAATCGTCGCCACGTCAAGACCTGCATCCAGCCACCCACACCGACGAGTCCGGAGGTGAACGATGAACGACCCCAATTCGGCCATCCCCGAGGGAGCCACACCCGCCCTCTGGCGCCGCTACGAGGAGTGGCGGGGCCGCCGGCACCAGGAGTTCAACGACAAGAACGCCCACCGCCTCACCTCGTGGCGCACCCGGCGAACCTATCGACGGCTCGTGCTCGTGCAGGCGTTCTTCGCCATCCTGCTGATCCTCAGCTCGATTCTCGCGTTCTTCGACACCGGTATCTTTTTGGTGCCCTTCCTGATCGGACTCGCCGGCATCATCACGACCCTGTACCTGACACGGATCGTCACCGGGTCGATCGCCGACACGCCGGTCACCGCTCTCGACGAGATCCAGGTGGCGCAACGCAATTCGGCGCGTTCCATCGGTTTCACCGTTCTGTACAGCCTGATGTTCATCCCGTACGCGGTGCTGGTCGTCCTCAGCTTCGACGACCAGGTGTCCGGCCAGGCGGTCTACGGATCGGCCATCCTGCTCATCACGCTCGTCCTCGCCGCGATCTGCGTGCCCACCATGCTCACCGCGTGGTGGATGGCCGATCCCGATCCCGAGGACTTCGCGTCATCGACATCCGACCCGACCACCATCCCCAGTGAGGAGAGTGCGCAATGACCGCACCACTGATCGTCGACGGGCTCCACAAACGCTATGGAGACCTCATCGCCCTGCGCGACATGACCTTCTCCGTCGACCCCGGTGAGATCTTCGGGTTCGTCGGCAGCAACGGCGCCGGCAAGTCCACCACGATGCGCATCATCCTCGGCGTGCTGGCCGCCGACGCCGGAGAGGTTCGCCTCGGCACCCAGCCGATCGACCTCGATCTGCGTCGACGAATCGGGTACATGCCCGAGGAGCGAGGCCTGTACCCCAAGATGAAGGTCGGCGAACAGCTGACCTTTCTCGCACGGCTGCACGGGATGTCGGCGGCCGAGGCGCAGGATTCCGTCCAGCGGTGGACCGATCGCCTCGGCGTGGGCGCCCGCTACGACGACAACGTCGCCGACCTGAGCCTCGGCAACCAGCAGCGGGTCCAGCTCGCCGCCGCCCTGGTCCACGATCCCAGCGTCCTGGTGCTCGACGAGCCGTTCTCGGGCCTGGACCCCGTCGCCGTCGACGTGATGAGCGACGTGCTCAAAGAGAAGGCTGCCGAGGGCATCCCGGTGATCTTCTCCTCGCACCAACTCGACCTCGTGCAGCGACTCTGCAACCGGGTGGGCATCATCGCGCGCGGTGAGATGCGCGCCCTCGGCACGGTCGACGACCTGCGTGCACGCGAGGGCATCACGCTCGAGATCACCGGGCCGCGTGCCGATGTCGCGTGGGCCGACTCCCTGCCCGGTGTCCGCGGCGTCGACTACCGCGAGACGACCCGCCTGCTGATCGACCCTGAGATCGCCGACGATCAGCTGATCCTGGCGACCGCCCTCCAGAACGGGCCGGTGCACCGGTTCGCGACCTCGACCCCGTCCCTGACCGACCTGTTCCGAGAGGTGGTTTCCGCATGACCACGCTACCCGACACCCCGGTGTCCACCACCGGTTCCGATCCGAGAGCATCTGCCGCACAGGCGATCCGACTCGTCGCCGGCCGCGAGATCACCACGCGCGCCAAGACCAAGTCCTTCGTCGTCAGTACCGCGCTGCTGATGATCGTGATCGTCGCCGGGTCCATCATCATCAACCTGTTCTCCGGCGGCGACGACGTCGAGAAGGTCGCCGTCGTGGGTCAGCCGGCCGCCGTCACCGAATCCATCGTCTCCGTCGGTGAGGCCTCCGGCACGACGATCGCCACCGAGCCGGCCGACACCGTCGAACAGGCACGCGATCGGGTCAACAGCGGCGACGTGAAGGCCGCGCTGGTGCCCGGAGAGACGCCGGGATCGTATGTGATCATCACCAAGGACAGCCTCGAACCGGCTGTGGAGGGCCCGATCCGCACCGCGGTGTCGCAGGCGAATCTCTCTGCGGCACTGGCCGAACGCGGTGTCGACGCCGCCGCCCTGCCGACCGTGGACATCTCGGTCTCGCAGACCGAACCGGACAACCCAGACGAGGGACAGCGCCTGCTCATCGCGATGGTCGGCGTGGTGCTGCTCGTCACCGCGATCATGATGGGCGGCACGATGGTCGCCGTCGGCGTCGTCGAGGAGAAGACGTCGCGCGTCGTAGAACTGCTCCTGGCGACCATCAAGCCGCTGCATCTGTTGTGGGGCAAGATCATCGGCATCGGTGTGGTCGCCCTCGGGCAGGTGGTACTGCTCGGTGCCACCGCGCTGATCGCGGGAACCGCGACCGGAATCCTCACCCTTCCGGGCGCCGCCATCGGGATGTTCGCGGCGGTGATCGCCTGGTTCATCCTCGGCTTCCTGTTCTTCTCCTCGCTCTACGCGGCAACCGGGGCCATCGTCTCCCGGCAGGAGGAGCTGAACTCGTCGTCCGCGCCGCTGACATTCCTCGCGGTGGCGGTGCTGTACTCCGGCATCTTCGGTGTGCAGGCGATGGATTCGACGTTGATCGAGGTGCTCAGCTGGATACCGCCGTTCAGCGCGGCGCTCATGCCGATGCGCATCGCGACCGGCGACACCGATGCCGTCCAGATCATCGTCACCTTCGGCCTGATGGGCGCCGCCTGTGCTGCGGCCACCTGGATCGCCGCGCGGATCTACCAGCGGTCCATCCTGCGCACCGGCTCGCGGATCGGCTGGGGCGAGGTACTCAAGCTCGCCCGCTGAGCCTGAGGAGCGAGCTTGCGAGCGTCACCCTCCGACCCCTGAGCTGAGGAGCGAGCTTGTGAGCGTCACGAAGGGTCCTGTTGCGATGCGTGGCAGGACCCTTCGCCGCGCCCTCCGCTGGTTGAGCCGGCAACGAGCCGCTAGGCGAGTCGCCGTGTCGAAACCA